>JBFLZW010000010.1 GCA_040755755.1 bacterium
CTGCCGTTCCACCTTTAGCCCTCGATCCTGCAACTCTCGAGCCAAGACGATTTCGTACACGGTTTCAAGGAGCCCCGGACCAAGCTCGCGATGTACGGCAATGGCACAATCAACTATAATTGTCCCTCTGTCATTTTCGGTCATTCTCTGCGCCTCTGCGTCTCTGCGGCAGATCATTCCCCCATTCACTCATACAGTGTTATAGCGGGTTATTGTTAATTTTAACTTTGGTGAACTTTTCAGGGTGTTGAAAAATAGTCTAATGGAAGAATCAAATCGATATTAAGGATATGTACTGATCGGCAGTTTGCTGATTTGTGTACTACGGTAATGCTTTTTCGAATGGATTTGCTAGCGCGGATGGATTCGTCGGCGACAGGCGAGACGATGTATGTTTCTAATTACTTTGGTTTCTATTAGTGGGCTTATTCGCTTTAATGCGCTCACCAACAATAGACAGGGCGGTACTCATATCTTTACCGATTATCGCCCAATCTGACCTGAGTGCCTCCGATGAGACAGTTACCGGATCTTTGAAATCATAGTGCGATGGCCCCGAGGTACAGCCAATATCGATCATTCTAGCTATTGAAAGCATGGTAGAATTTTCAATCTCCTTATCAACATACCGTTCCCCTCTTTGTTGTAAATTTACCATAAGTGCTTAAAACCTGCAATATATTTCGGAATCAACCGGATATTCCCCTTTCTGGCCTTTTAACTACTAACCACTGACCACTAACCACTGACCACTTTACAACGCATCTCGCAATATCCCGGTCAGTTCCTCTGCGGTCAAGGTGACGGGATTTCCTTTCATGCTGCTGGCCCGCTGGGCTTTGTCCACTGCTTCCGGAAAAACATCTTCGGTCAGGCCGAATTCCCGAAGCGGCGGCACCTTTAAGGCTGCACAAAGCTCTTTCACCCACAGGATGCCGTCAGCGGCACGGGCTGAGGGGTTGCCGGTCAAAATCCTGGCTACCTCATCATATCTGGCCAGGGCAGGAGAGTCAGGCGTCCGGGCCGTGCAGGCCCGCACATTGGCTTCCATGACCAGCGGCAGCAGGCGGGCGCAGATCACTCCATGCGGTGCATGGATCATGCCTCCCAGAGGTCCTGCCAGACCGTGCACTGCTCCGAGTTTGGCATTGGCCAGGGCCAGGCCGCCAAAGAGGCTGGCCAGGGCCATATCCTCCCGGCTGCCCTGTGCGCTGATGTCCATTGCCCGGGTATCCATTGCCGGGGTAGTATCCCGTGAGCGGATGGCCGCATCGGATGCCTCCTCGAAGGCCCGCAGCAGCGAGCGGCCTGCCCGCTGCATTCCCTCCCGGCAGAGGCCGTCAGTCAGGGGATTGGCCTTGAGGGAGACGAAAGGCTCCATGACCTGGGTCAGTGCATCCAGGCCGGTGCTGGCGGTTATGGCTGGCGGCATGCTGTAGGTCAGGGTGGGATCGATCACCGCCAGCCGGGCCATCATCAGGGGGCTTCGCATGCTGATCTTGACCCGGTGCTCAGGTGAGATCAGGACCGCGTTCCAGGCCACTTCGGCACCTGTTCCGGCAGTGGTCGGAATGGCGATGTAGGGAGCAGATGGCCGGGTGAGCGGCTGTCCGCGACCGATGATCTCAAGATAATCCATCAATTGGCCGCTGTTGGTCAAAAGAGCGGCAATCACCTTGCCTGTATCAAGAACGCTCCCGCCCCCAAGGCCGATCACCAGATCGCACCCGGCTTCGCGGGCGGCCCGCACACCGCCAAGAGCCAGGGCCGTGGTTGGCTCGCCGGGCACCTGAAAGGTGTGGACCTCCATATGCTGCTCACTCAGCCGGGAAAGGAGCGGCTGAGCGCGCTCCAGGCTCTGGCCGGTGACCACCAGGGCACGGCTTCCCATGCCCGCTGCCAGGGGAGCTGCCTCCAGCAGGGTACCAGGGCCGAAAATGATCCGGGTGGCTGTGGCAAACTCAAACCGCATGGTCAGCCCCAGCCCCGATCATCAGGAAACACATTCCCATATTTGATGCTGGTGCGCGGCTCGGCCATCATGCCAGCCACAGCATCGCGCCATTTTTGATAATGCGCGGTCTCCTTATGCCGGGCCGGATCATCAGGTGTGCGGTAGACCTCCAGCAGGACAAAGCGCGTCGGATCATCCTGCTGCTGGATGAGATCAAAGCGGGCAATGCCGGGCTCTTTCAGGCTGCTGCGGGCATTTTCAATGGTGGCTGCCTTGAATGCCTCGACCTGATCAGGTTTGACATGGGCAAAAACATGGACTATATACACGGCTCTCTCCTTGGTTTGAAGGGAAAACACCTCAATGAGCTGATGATGCTCTTTTGATATCACCTGGTATACCACCTGCCTGACTGAGGTGCCAGAAGGTGATCACAATTCTGTAAGTTTAGCCGGATCACTCTCCGATAGTCAAGAGAGGAAAATGGCCGGGACAAAAATTTCTCAGGTAAGCTTTTTCAGCAAAGATTAAAAAGTGTGGAAAAATCACAGGCGAATAGAGTATAATTTGTTTATCGCTCCCCTGGGGAAGCGGAAAGTGGTATAATCACTGGTGATGGTTGAAATTGGGAATCTAAGTGGTTCTCTCGTTCAGTGGATGAGTCAGCGGCCAAGCGCAGGGAGCGAAAACTCTTCAACTCCCTCACCCCTCTGGGGAGAGGGTTGGGGTGAGGGGCTGGGTGGTTAACACCTAACTGGCCGGACTCTTCCGCTGGTATTTACTTGGCGCGAGAACAACTTAAGGAGAAAGAGATGAAAGGGTTACATCCATCAACAGTCTGTCCCTTATGTGGAGGCACGAAGACAGCAGGAAAGACAACCTTTACGGTCGATCTTGGTTTTGGTGTTGTTGTGGTCAGGGATGTCCCGGCAACTGTTTGTTCTCAGTGCGGGGCGGATTGGCTCAATGATGACATCGCTGCCGAGCTGGAAGTTCTGGTTGAGGAAGCCCGACGCATCGGCGTATAACGAAATTAGCGTTGTAAGGTTAAGGCAAGAGAATGAATAAAAAACGCAGCCACGACACATGGGTTCTTTGGCTCACGGGTGTCTTCGTTCTGGTTTCAATTGCAGTGTTCGCATTCGCCATCGTACGCAGTCAGAAGCGTAGCGAGGACATATCTATTAGCACGTCTTCTGTTCCGGGACCACGCTTGACCGAATTAGGTAAATTCCGGGTGGTGCGAGTTGTGGACGGTGACAGCTTGACTCTTGTCGGTTCTGATGGGATTGAACTCAGCGTTCGTCTTCGTGGAATTGACGCTCCTGAGCTTGGCCAACCCTACGGACTTGAATCCAAGGAGGCATTGCAAGGGTTGCTTGTCTCAGTACCTGTGACACTTAACGAACCCCAAAAGGGTAAATATGGACGTTATGTGGCAACCATCTTCGCAGGTGAGATATGGGTAAATAAAGCAATGATTGCGGGCGGTCATGCTTGGTGTGACCAAGTGAATGCTTTCGATATCGTCTTATACACCGCAGAGCATGAGGCCAAACAGCGTAAGCTAGGCCTTTGGGGCACCCAAGACCCTGTTCCTCCCTGGGTGTGGAGGGCTGAACATAAATGAGTTATTATAGCAGAAAATGGTATCCTCGACAGCGTCGTAACCGGCACTTCCGATCGTACTCCAATACATCGTGCTCATCCTCATCGTCATACGGGAGGTCGCTCTCTTTCGTACGATCTGAGTTCTTCCAACTTGATCCATTGATTTTTGAACGATTCATGGATTTCTATGCTCGAAAGTACGGCGATGGACCGAAGCGTTATCTGCAACGAACGTACCCACATTGGCGATCGGGAACGACTAACATGGCGAGTCAAACTGAGCGTCGTATACTGGTTTGTGTTCCCCCGTTCCTTGACAAAGTTAAGCAGTTTGAGTTGCTTTCCTTCCAAATTCCAGCGGTAATCCAACAGCAGAATTCCGAACTGAAAGTACGTAGCACTCGGATGCCGGAACTGGAGGCAACCTATCACAACCTAGCGAAAAGCATTTTAGAACGCGAGTACAAGCTTGATTGGTTTGTGAATGAAGTCTTCCCCTCAGAGGAACTCGCCGAGTTCCTCAATGTATTTAAGTACACCGCGATTGACTGCTTGCGGCAGTCGTTCACACAGGTTAGCGAAGATCTTTTGCTTTTGCACGATTTCCTTCCGAAGATAAACGCAAGTGTCGATATATCATATCACATCGCATTGCTCGATTGCACTCTCGATGTTGATGTGTACCCGCCACATGAGACCACGGGTTTGAACATCTCCATACCGGAACCTCGCCTTGTTACACAGTTTCGAGATCAATACAAAACGATTCTTCTCGATCACGCTCTTACCCAGTGTAAGGTGGTAGCCGCCGGGCATGCGAACCGTCAGATTGCCCTTGCGGATGTCCAGATGGTTGTTACCCAATTGGAGCGCACGAAGTCAGATCAGGAGTACGACTCGACGATCGAAGTTCAGGGGCACGGCGGAACGTTACGCTTACATCTAAAGAAGAGGAACTTGCTTCGCCTTCGGTATGCCATAGCGAAACAGACCGTCAAGTTGCTGATTGCTATTTGCATCAGTGGCTTGGTCGTTGTTTGGCTTTGCGTTAAGGGATATTGGCCTATTCTTATCTGTCTTGGCTTTATCTGTATCGGAAGCATCGGCTCCATATGGGGAAAATTTAATGAACTCAAAACAGAGGTAAAAGAATATGAGCGAAGACGAGCAACACGGCTTAAGACGCTTTGATATCAGAAATAATCTCCCGGCTGGATTTCATGAACTGACGAAAGAAGAACAACTCAATGTGCTCAAGAAGCTTCAAGAGCAAGACATTGAGTTGCGTGCTGAATGGCTGCGCAAGATCGGGAAGAGCGAAGTGGCTGAACACGACCTTTCTGTTGGGATATCTGTCGTTCAACGCCTTGATCACGAGCGGAAGATATACTCACACCACCAGAAAGGCGAAACCGGTTCGGGAACTTACGATCTCAATATTAAAGGAGGAGACACGAAGTTTATTGTGCCCGTACTCGTCGTGATTGGGGTCATCATTTTAGGTATCATCCTGATCATAGCAATAAAATGATTACACCCAAACATTTTTCTGCATCTGTCTGATGTTTCGCTGCGCTCCATACCAGCAGGTGAGAAATATGTTGGACTTTTTAAAGGGAATTTGTATGAACCTGATTCCAGAGCGAAAGCTTTCATGAAAAATTTTACTGAGTGGCAAACTGACAAAACAGAAGAAAGAGCTCTTTTAGAGCATTGTAAGACGGTGATAAACCGCTTGTTACCAGGGGCAACGGTCATCTTATATGGAAGCCGGGCACGGGGTGAGGCAAAGTCAGAATCAGACTATGATCTATTGATCCTTGTAGACGGTGAAGTCTCATCGGATCTGGAAAACATGATAGGAAACGCTCTTTATGAAGTCGAGCTGGAGTGGGAGGTAGTTATCCCTGCATTTATTTTTGACCGCAAGAGCTGGGACCATAAGCAATTTAGAGCTTCGCCTTTCCACCAGAATGTCGATCGTGAAGGAGTTGTCCTTTGAAGCCTGAGCAGATAGAATTGATCTGTTATCGCCTGGAACGGGCGAGAGAATCTATGGATGAAGCACGACTCCTGTTGAACAACGGACATTTGAATACCTGTGTCAATCGGCTCTACTATATTAATATTAACCTCAAAAGAATAGGGATTATTAATATTAACCTCAAAAGAATGGGGATTATCCCTTAACTTCCATCAACTAAGGTAATCATCTTATGATCGATCAGGCACAAACCATTCTTAAAAACACATTCGGGTATGATGAATTCAGGCCTCTTCAACGAGAGATCATTCAGAATGTTCTCAAAAAAAACGATACCTTGGTCGTTATGCCGACCGGCGGAGGGAAATCGCTCTGCTATCAAATTCCCGCCCTCATTTTTCCGGGAATGACGGTGGTCGTCTCTCCCTTGATTTCGCTGATGAAGGATCAGGTCGAGCAATTGACGGAGCTTGGGGTTCAAGCCGCATTTTTAAACAGCTCGTTGTCGTGGGAGCTTTATCGGCAAACGGTCGGGCGAATCGTGAGAAATGAAGTCAGGCTGCTGTACCTTGCCCCTGAAACATTGTTCAAAGAAAAAACCCTGATACTCCTTTCATCAGTAAAGGTTGACTGCCTGACCATCGACGAGGCGCACTGTATTTCAGAATGGGGACATGACTTCCGGCCTGAATACCGCAAGCTTATCGAAATCAGGCGCCGGTTCCCCTCGGCAGTATGCATTGCCCTCACGGCAACGGCAACGCCACGGGTACGGGAAGATATCGCAGGCAACCTCGGATTTGACCGGGCGAATGAATTTATTGGCAGTTTTAACCGGAAGAACCTGGTCATCCAAATCAAATCCAAAAATGATCCTCTTGCACAATCGCTCCAATTTTTGCAAAAATTCCCCAACCAGTCCGGTATCATATACTGCTTTTCCCGCAAACAGGTGGATGATCTGTACGAGGTATTGCAGGAACAGGGATTTTCCGTCAGGCCGTATCATGCGGGTTTATCGGAAACGGAGCGCAAGCAGAATCAGGAATTGTTTATCAGGGATGATGTGCAGATTATTGTCGCCACCATTGCTTTTGGCATGGGAATCAATAAGCCGAATGTCCGCTTTGTCATCCATTATGATCTTCCCAAAGATATCGAGACCTATTATCAGGAGATCGGAAGGGCAGGGCGCGATGGCTTACCGTCCCACTGCCTGCTGCTGTACGGCTATGGAGATGTCCAGAAAATTAAATATTTTATCGCCCAGAAGAGCGAGCAGGAGCAGAAAGTTGCTACTCTGCACCTGAATGATTTGCTGCGGTTTATCGAAACCGATGCCTGCCGCCGCGTTCCCTTGCTTACCTATTTTGGCGAAGATTATTCTGCTCCGGCCTGCGATGCCTGCGATAATTGCCGGGAAGGAGAAAAGGAGCTGGTAGATATTACCATCCCTGCCCAGAAATTTCTTTCCTGTGTCAAGCGGACCGGCGAGAGATTCGGCATTAACCATATCATCGATGTCCTGCGGGGATCACAATCGCAGAACGTACTGAAATACCGGCACCAGAATTTATCGACCTATGGTATCGGCAAGGAGTATTCGAAGAGGCAGTGGTTCAATCTTGCCCGGCAATTTATCCAGCAGGGCCTGATGGTTCAGGATATGGAATTCGGCAGCTTGAAACTGACCGGGAAAACCTATGAGGTGTTTCAGGGCACCGAAAAGGTTATGGGGAGAATCGAACAACAGGAGGCGGCTGACGGGCAGGTGAAAGGAGGTGCTGCCGAATACGACCAGGGTTTGTTTGAACTGTTGAGAGCAAAACGAAAGGAATTGGCCGATACGGCAAATGTCCCCCCGTATATCGTCTTCCCGGATAAAACTCTCATGGAAATAGCCACGTTTTTTCCGCATTCCAAGGAGAGTCTGCTGAATATACAAGGCATTGGACTAGCGAAATTTGAAAAATATGGCGGCATTTTTTTAGCTATCATTGAGCAATACTGCCAGGAACACGGTATTCAAGAGCGGCCAAAGTACACAGGCAGGCAAACCACCGGCACTTCAAAGCCGATATCAAAACGAAAGCATACTATCGTGGGAGAGGCATATAATGAAGGAAAATCCGTCGAAGAGCTTATGGAGGAATTTGGTGTCAAACAGGATACGATTCTGGATCATCTCTCCAGGTACCTGCAGGAAGGACATCCGGTCCGGTCCGATGGTCTCCTGAAGCTTTCCACATTATCCGCCGAACAGCAGGCCCTGGTGCTGAAAACCATCGACCAGGTCGGCACGGGATATCTCAAGCCTATCTTTGAGGCGCTGAATGAGGCGATCAGTTATACCGAGATCAAGGTTCTTCACCTGTATTATATAACAGGCAAGCGTACGTCTTGCCAGGCGGCAGACGGCGAATAACCTTTTGGTTGAAGGGGGGATTGACCATGATGGAAATATTCACTTCAGGAGAGAAGGATACCTCATTAAAAGAGTTTCTGGAATACCTGTCCCCGGAAGATATCGAGGGATTGACCTACAGCAGGATTATCGACCGGGGGAAGGGCTACTATCAGCAGGGCAATGTCAAGGCAGCGTCGGTGCGGGACAGGAGCGTTGAATGTGAAATAGAAAATGAAGTAGGTGTGCGCTATACGGTTCGCTTTGAGAAATCCGGCAGCACGGTAAGCGCTGACTGTACCTGCCCATTTGAAGGTGTGTGCAAGCATATTATCGCCTCGCTGCTGTTTATCATCCACAAAGGGATTTCCCGACGGCAGGAGACAGCAGAAGGCAGGGACCAGCAGATCAGGGATTATTTACTGTCGCGGCCAAAGGAAGAACTGGTGGCCCTGGTGATGGAACATGCTTCCGATTCTTTCCTGCAGGATCTGCGTCTCAAATTTGCTTCAAATTCTGAAATAATGAAACTTGTTTCCTCCATCCGCAAAAAAATCAGCAGGCTTTTCACCTCTGATATAGTTTATGATCCTGACGGCTTCGAAGAGGAGCTCATGAGGAATCTGGAACTGCTTCGCGGCGCATGGAATAAAGACCCGGATGAAATTTTTGCCATTCTTCTGCAGGTGCTGAATGATATTGACGAAGCCTATGAGGATGGAAAGCTTTATGATGATTATTCCGATCATAACCTGGACGAGGGCAGGCTGAATACCTATATCGCCGATTTCCTCCGAAGCATGGACTCCGGCAGAAAGCTTCGGTTCCTTCGCCAGGTCCTTGATTTCTCATCCGGCAGCGGCTACTCTTTTCTTGATCCGCTCCTCCGGGAAGTGGGCTCGATCATCGTTACTGACCGGGAAAAGGAGGACTTTAAGTCTGACCTGTTCGCTCTCGAAGATTACGATGCCAAGCTCATCGAGTCATTATACGAAACCTACCGGGATTTTCTGACCGGCAGTGAAATGCAGCGGTTTTTTGAGAAATTTGCCAGAGTCAGCTCGAAGATGACTCTGGCCGCTTCCCGGTATTACGCAGCCTGCGATGAGGAAGCAAAGGCCAAAAGTGCCCTGGAAAGTTATTTAGACAAGCCGTACCCGTGGGATACTTTCGAGGTTTACGAAGAACGGCTGCGGCTGGCCTTTGCAACAACCGGCGATGATCCACGATCCTGGGCAGAGAAGCTGCTGCGGGCACATCCGACTGAAAAAGCGCTCAGTCTTATAGCTTCCCTTGTGCCGGAGAATGAGTTGCCTGATTTTGAAAAGCTTCTGTACCAGCTCAGCAATTTAGCCTACGTCCATTATCTGGAGAATGCGGGACGGCTGGTGGAGGTCGTGGATATTTTCAACCGCAAAGAGATGAAGGAGCCGAAGGAGGCTGAATCCGGCGCGGTATACGGCCCTCGTTTCGGCAATACAATTACCCTGCATGATAAATACGAATTCTTTAAAAGGCACAAGTCCCGGTTTCCCCAGGATGCGGCCAGGGTATTTTTAGCTTATATTCAGGCAGAGTCGAACTATACCGGAGACACGCATTATTACGAAGTTGCAGAGGCACTGGCTCAGTTGCAGGCCGTCGATCAGGAGGAGAGCCGCCGGCAGCTCCTCTCTATCCGCCAGTTTTATAAGCGCCGCCGCAATCTGATGCAGATCCTGAGTGAACGTTTTGGGAATGCATGAAAAAGAGGGGTGAACGATTTTGCTATGAACCATCATCCGACCACCACAGTCAGTCTGATCCGCTGTCCGGCCTACGAGGAGGAGAAGCTCTCCGCGGCCATCCGGGAGGCGATTGTCCTCCTTGGCGGTACGGGGCAGTTTATCAAGCCCCGGCAGAACGTCCTGGTCAAGGTCAATCACCTCTCGCCGCCTTCTCCGGCTGAGCGGGGGATCGTGACTCATCCCGCCTTCGTAGAGCAGGTTTTGCTGATCCTCAAGGAGAGCGGAGCCAGGATAAGGGTCGGGGATGATCTTGGTCCGGCCTCCGCCGCAGGTGATGGGTTCAGCATTTCCGGACTGCGCCAGGTCTGTGAGCGGCTTGGGGTTGAGCTGGTTAACTTTTGTCAGGAAGGGTTCCGGCAGGTTGCGATCCCGCAGGGAAGGGTGCTGAAGGAAACCCATCTGGCCAGGGCAGTCATGGAGGCAGATGTTGTGGTCAACCTGCCGAAATTCAAAACCCACTCTCTGGCCGTATTCACCGGCGGGGTCAAAAATATCTACGGCTGCCTGCCTCATGGACTCCGAGTCGGCTATCATGCCCGGTTCCGGGAAGAGGCTCAGTTCAATGGCCTCCTGGCTGATCTTTTCTCCGTGGTCCGGCCCGGACTCACCATCATGGATGCGGTGGTGGGTATGGAGGGGGATGGCCCGGCCAACGGAGATAGCCGGAAGATCGGGCTGGTGCTGGCATCCTCCGATGCCGTGGCCCTTGACAGGGTGGCACTGGCTGTTGCCGGAATCGATCCGGACCAGGTGGTGTACCTCAATGATGCCGGGCAAAGAGGGCTGGGAGTCTACCAGTTGGACTCCATCCGGATACTGGGCGAGCGGCTTTCGGATGTCCATATCCCGGACTTCAAGACCAGCCGTGTTTCATTGGGGATTATCAGAAAACGGGTGCCGGATTTTCTCTTCCACGCCATTTGCCGGCAACTGGGGTCGCGGCCCAGGGTGATCCCTGCCGCATGCCAGGGCTGCGGGGCCTGCGAGAAGGTCTGCCCGGCAGGGGCCATCACGGTTGCATCCGGCCTGGCCAGGATCAGCAGCCAGCAGTGTATTGCCTGCATGTGCTGCCATGAAGCCTGCCGCTTCGGGGCCATTCATCTCCACCGGAAGCTTTCGGGGAGGCTGATTTATGCCGGGCTGCACAGAATGCGCCAGTTGAGGCGTCGGATGTCAGCCTGAACCATGTGAAGGTGAGTGAAAAAGCGTTCTTAACCACGAAACACACGAAAGTGTTTTTCCCTCGTGTTTTTCGCGGGTAACATATTCGTTGAAACTCAGAGAGTATCAGAAGTCTGTTCAGCCTATCCCGATTTATCACCTTTTAATTGATATAGTATTCAGGAGTTACATCCTGTATAATACATGTGGAGAGGATAGAATGCAATGTTTTCTATGAAAGGGTGAAATTATATCATGCCTCGTACATATAAAGCGATTTTACGAGGGAACCGTATAGAGTGGAGCGATGATGCTCCTTCATGCCTGGCTCCGGAACACGCTGTCGCAGTTCAGGTTACAGTTTTGGATGAGGAGTCTTTGCCGACCGGATCCGGCCTGAATCAAGGGCAACGAATGGCTGCGGCCTTGGAACAGCTTGCCGCTATCCATGCATGTGCCGAAATGACCGATCCGGCAGCCTGGGAACGAGATATCAGAGAAGACCGGCCTCTTCCTGACCGAGACTCATAATGATGCTCATTGATAGTAACATCATTATTTATGCCACGAAACCAGAGCAGACAATGCTGCGGCAATTTATCGCTCAGCATGCCCCAGCAGTATCAGCCATCAGCTATGTGGAGGTGCTCGGCTATCATCGGCTCAGCGAGCAAGATCGGCAGTATTTTGAATTATTTTTTGCCGCAGCTTCCGTGTTGGACATTTCTCAAGCTGTCCTGGAACATGCCGTGAAACTTCGTCAGCTCAGAAAAATGACTCTTGGTGATGCCCTCGTTGCCGGTACAGCATTGGCGCACGATCTTACTCTCGTCACTCGGAACGTGAAAGATTTCAATTGGATTCCAGCTTTATCCCTGCTCAATCCATTCGAATGTTATAAATAAGAGCAGTGTTACTACTCTGGATTATGTTGGTAGTATGAAAGTCAAGACGTCTATCACCCTATCGGAAGACCTATTGAGAGCCCTTGATCAGCGATCACGATCAGGGCGGTACAAAAACCGTTCCGAGTTTATTGAGACCGCCGTACGGTCTTTTATTGCTGAGGCGATTCGCAATGAGCAGAATGCCAGAGACCTTGAGATCATCAATAGACATGCTGATGAGCTTAATGAGGAAGCAGAGGATGTTCTCTTTTATCAGATACCGTTAGACGGCGGATATCAACCGATAAGAGAAGGCTATCAGCCGAGGGAAAAGCAGGGGTATACACCGACAAGTGGCAGCTCCAGCAATTCCCCACCTAAACCACCAAAAGGTGGAACAGGTCAAAGCTCAGGCAAGAACTGATTTTCCCGGCAATTAAAGTTCCATGAGATTACAGAAAACTCTTCACTCGCCTTTAGACAGGAGGGCAGTATTTACCTTTCATTGCCTATTGCCTATTTACCTCGCCACATCTCTTCCTGAACCATATTCACGATAGAGGTTTCCTCTCCGGGAATGGCGAAATCCCGTCCTGATGGCTTTTGGAAAAAGTAATAGGCAGAGAGCCACTTCCCGTTTCTCTGGTTCCGCTGGGTAATTGCCGAAACCTTTCCTGCCAGGTCGTGGAGAAGTTCAAAGGCGCTTTCGGGCAAGCCCGGAATCCGGGCTGCCTGCGAGGGGAGGGAAAAAAAGTTTACTCCCTGCCTGAACAACTGGAGCTGGAGCCGGAGTCCGGAATCGGGGGAGGAAGAGGGCAGGGTGATTGTCTGGGGTGCCTTGAGGTTCAGGACATAGATGCCTCCGGGGATGAGAGGAAAGGAGGGGCCGGAAACCGAATAGGCTTGAGAGGCTTGAGAGCTCAGGGTGATCGGGGAGTTCTGCGAGTCTCTGACCAGGGTGTTGGTGATCCACTGTCCGGTCTCCCGGTCATAGGCACTCAGTGAATGGACTGAATCCGGGGCGAAATAATGGAGCAGGAACTGGTGTGAATCCAGGGGCGGTTCTTGCCCAAAAGGGGGAGAAAAAAGATTCATCCCTGCCAGGAAGGAAATGCTGGAGAAGGAAAGCGCAGCGGTAAAATCAGCTTTCAGGGTAAAGCTGGCCAGATCACCCTGCACAAACTCGGCTGTGTTGACGGGAATGGCTGTCAGCCCGTGAAATTCCCCCTGTTTTCCAAAACCCGGCAGGATTATTTCCCCTGAGCAGTTGGGATCCAGGGGGATATCGATTCTCTCGGTCAGGCCGTTTTGAGCGGTCAGGACCAGGGGACAGGACATCGGTGCGGTCCCATAGGTCCGGTTGAATTCGAGGTGCAGGGTTCCCACGCCTTCAGGTGCCTGAAACCGGAAGTAATGGGCTGCAAGGTGCTTCAGATTGCCGATCGGTCCTCCACGGTTCGGTTCATCGAAGTCCTGGCTGTTGAACAGGACCGGGTATCGCTCAAAGGAGGCGGCGTGCCAGACCTGGGGGTAGAATTCTCCTTCTTCAAATTCCCTGGTCAGGAGCTTGACTTTGAATTCCTCAATTTCCAGGTCCAGGCTGCTCTCGCGGGATGCAAGCTCGGCCTTGATTAAAGACAGGGCATCGGCCCGTCTCCCCTGCTGGCGGAGCCTTTTGCCCCGCTCGAATATGCTTCGCACGATGTTTGGCCCATATTTTTCAGCCAGGTATTTGACCCAGATCGAACCTCCATACTCCTGGTATTGGGCTCTCGAATGGGTGGCACTGCTGGCCTCGATCGGCAGGAAAGGCCAGTCGAACCAGCCGGACATCTTCCGGTCAAAGAAACCGGCCAATTCGCCGAGGCTGTTGTAGTAAGGTTCTCCGCTGTCCCAGCGGCCATTCAGGTTCAGGTCATCGTAAGGATTTCCCAGGTAGTGCAGGTAGTCGTTAACAGAGTCAAAAACCTCATCTTCCATCCAGACAGCGCTGTTTTCCTCCCACCACTGGTCACTCCAGTCGGTATACCCATACTGGATGGCGTGAAAAAGCTCATGAGCTACCGAAACTTTCATCGCTCCAAGGGCGCTTCCCTCGGGGTCCTGGTTCGGAGAAAGATCAGCTAACACGCTGTAATCATTGCTGATAACCATATAGGGATGACTATTGGGATCAACCGTGGAATACCCGTAAAAAGGAATACCCATGATATAGCAATCGAGGCGGATGCTGCTGTCAGATGGACTGACGAGAGCAGGCGGGCTGTATCCAAGGGTCTCCACCTCCCTGGACCAGGCCGTTTCGAGGGCTTTGGCCACAGCCAGGACATAGGAGGGAACAGTCCGGACGAGACCGTCGGAGCCAATGATCGCATCCCCCTGCCTGTTATCTTCGGTATAATGGACCCGGCAATGTCCATCCGCAGTAGTATAGGCCAAAACCAGCGCCTTGCCATAATAGTTATCCTGATAGGTGGCATCTGTCGGACGGTAAAGAATGAACCGGTTTTGCTCATCCAGCAGCTCAGGATGCCTGCGGGCTGTCTGAACAAGGGGGGTCGCGCAGCGGGGAAAGAAGGAAGGCGCTGCACCGGCAGAGGAATAGCGGCGCGAGTTGTCCCTGCGGTTAAACAGTACGGCGATCTCCTGGTTAAGCCAGGACCGCATCTGCGATTGGTCGATATCCTGCCTCTCCCTGTCACTGCCGGGAGATTGGGCGCAACTATGATCTGACCGCAGCCAGAAGGAGAAAAAGAGGCAGAAGACGAGGAAAACAGAGCGTGCAGACAGAGAACGAGAAATGAGGCCACCTCGATTTCCCGCTCTAACTGTCATACCCATAGATAACTGCAATTCCCTTCTTTATCTTCTTCCTTTAGGTAATACCATCTTATAACGATTTTGTCAAATGATCTGAGAGGAGATTTTTCACTATTCTACCTGCATGGCTCCAGCTCATCTACCCCGACATCCTGTTTCAGCTTGGCAAAGATAATCAGCAGGCTGTAATTGGCATTCACAAAATCGGTCTTGGTTACAATCAGACTGAGGCTGGCATTGGTCCATTCGATGATGTCTCCCAATCCGACCTGATAGCGGGCACTGGCCATCTCAAGATTTGCTTCGGCAGCATCCCCCGCTTCTTTGAGAGAGTCCAGTTGAGAGAGCGTTTTCTGATAGTTGGTGATATCTTCCACCACGGTCAGGCGGGCATCCCTGATGGTCTGCTCCAAAACCGCTTCGCTCTGCTGCACATTGGACCGTGCCTCCTTGAGCCGATAATAGGTTGACCCGCCGCTTGCCAGCGGGACATCGACCTGAAGGCCGAAAATAATCCTGCTCTCCAGGGGAAAATCATCTCCTTCAGCCAGATAATTCACCTGCCCGGAAACTGTAGGCCAGTATTCGCTTTCCACGGTCTTGAGCGTCAATTGTGCCAGGCGTACATTCTCTTTAGCCTGGCGGATAAGGGGGTTGTGCCGGAGCATCAGCGGTAAGATATCCTCCAGCACCGGAGCTGGCCTTGAGGCCCGGATCGTTTCAACAGGTTCATAGGTATCGGCGGGGTCAAGCCCGATTACCGTGCCCAGCGTCGCTTTCGCCATCGTGACTTCCGCCTGTGCCTGCTGCAATCTGCTGCGGGCATTGGCCAGATTCATCCGGGCGGTGGTCACATCGATCAGCGGGGCAAGCCCGCTCTCGTTTCTGACCTTGGCTTGTTGCAGTTGAAGCTCAAACTGACGGACAGATTCCCTGGCTACATCCAGGAGGTTGAGGGATTGAAAATATCCGTAAAATGCCCGCTCCACTTCATAGATAATCCTTCTCCTGGTCATGGCCAGGCTCTCACCGCTCGCCTTCAGGCTGCTTTGGCTCTGCTGTACGGTGTAATACCGCTTCCCGAAATCGTAAATATCCTGAGAGAGCGCAAGGCCAATTGTCCCCTGATTGACATCCTTCTCTTCCGTGATAGTCAGAGGGAGTCCCCCGAAAGTGGCAACTTCCTTCTGGGTATCGGACAGGATCCTGGTTTTCCGAACTCCACCGCTGGCGGTAATCTTCGGGAAATAACCTGACCGGGAAACGAGAACCCTGGCCCTGGCACTTTCCACTTGAGCCTCATGAGATTTCAGGGTGACATTCTTTTTCACGGCCAGGTCAATCGCCTGCGGCAACGTGATCCGCCCCAGGTCTTCGGCCCAGAGCAGGGAGCACCGGAAAATCAGCAGCCAAGTCCCTAAAAACAGGAAATATTTTCTCATTGGATGTTAATCTGGATTCTCGTATTGAAATCAGGATTTGCAGTCCATGCATCCTCTACTGATCGGTCAATGGAAATAAAAATGAGGCACTATCTATCAGTGATTAGTGATCAGTGGTCAGTGAATCAGTAAAAACTGACAGCTGATAACTTTTTTCGTCAGATATCCAGCTGCGTGCCATTTTGGCGGAGCCAGGCTTTCCGGTCCCGGTAATCAGGGAGGATCGAGCCGACGAAGCTCCAGAATTTTGGGGAATGGTTTTTTATTTTCAGGTGGCAAAGCTCGTGGACGACCACATAGTCGATGACCGGCAGGGGTGAGAGAACGAGCCGCCAGTTGAAATGGAGGGCATTTTTGGCTGTGCAGCTCCCCCAGCAGCTTTTCTGGTGGCGAACCCGGATGGTGAGTGGACCGACAGATACAACCGCAGCCGCTTTCCGGTAGATTTCGATCCGCTGCCGGATGACCTCATCAGCCCGGGCCAGATACCAGCGGAGAAAAGCCGACCGGATAAAAGATACCTGTTCTTCCCGGCCAATTCTGGCCGGGAGGAAAACCCGGAATGCATCCCCGGCAAAGTCAATTCTGGGAAGAATACCGGTGCAGGAATGATGATCGTGCTCCTGCCGGATGATGCTTAAAGGATACTGCTTTCCCAGATACCAGAAATACTCACCCTCGATGAACCTTCTGGGAGCCCTGGCGGCAGCCCTGTCTTTCATCTGGTTTTGTTTCCTGATGATCCAGTCTGCCCGCCTGAGTACAATTCCCTGTAATTCCCCGATACTGAATCTGGGGTGTGCGGTAACGATAACTCCCCTGACCGGGTCAACGAGAATGCCGATAGTCTTGCGGACCCTTCGCCTGACGGAATATTCGATAACCTGATCGCCGAGTTTCACCCGATAAAGCCTGTCGTCCTGCTGGCTGATAGTCATTCTCCTTCAGAGAGTTTGGAAACCCGGTCGAATTCCTCTCTGAGCCTCTGATAGGCGGTATCCAGCTCTTCCGCTTTCTTTCCGGCATTTCGCAGATGGGTCTCGTAGAATACCCGCCATTTCTCATCGATTTCCCGAAATCCCCGCGAAATCTTCCAGAGGTTTTCCCTGACCATCTCTGCCTCCTCGGAAAGCTTTTTGGCGTGGACTCCCGCTTTGATCAACTCAACCTTATGCGAAAGGGTCAGCGGAGAAACAGTCTGAACTCCCTTTTTGGCGAAATCGCGAAGCATTTCGTAGTGCTCATTGACCAGACAGTAATAAACCCCTTCCGATGGAATGTAAGCGAAAGCAAATTCGGCAGATCCTCTGTCCGGGCAGACGTAATCATCCAGGATTTTTTTCAGATGCGCCTGAGCATCCCTGGCAAACTGCTTCCTGAATGGCTCTCTTTCCGAAGGATTTTCCTTTTCAAGGGCTTTGCGGTAGTTATCGAGAGGGAACTTCGAGTCGATGCAGATAATTCCCACGGTCGATCTGATATAGGCATCGGGGATTTTTCCATCCAGGATTTTTTTCCGGATGCCGAACATATCCGGAGGCAGTTGATCAGCAAGGATCGTTTCCAGACTCAGCTCACCCAAAGACGAGCGCTCCGTTGATACGCGAAGCATCTGCTCCAGGGACTTGTAATTGTCCCGGATATCGCGGGCGTAAATGGTGAGCATGCCAACCTTGTCATCGATACCCAGCTTCACCCAGGCTTTCGATATGGCAGACTCCACATCCCCGCTCCTGTTGCCTCTCAGGGATAAGAAGACCAGGATAAGCACCAGTATCAGGATCAGGCTCAGTAAGACTTCAGTCACTGCCACTTCCTTGTTTATGATTTCAGGAGAAAAACATGGATATTTATCATGGCCACTATTATAACCGTGGCGCTATCCTATTGCAATTATAAACTTTACGGCGGGCCCGTTTCTTTATTTATTTGGTTTAGGGAAAAGATATTGTCTGGGGGGAAGGCGGAGGCAACAAAAAACGGCTAATGGTTTCTTATCCCCTCCTCCGCGAGGATAAAAAACAAACCATTAGCCGAGCGTCAAAAACCCTATACCCATTATTTCTATCGGCAGCTCGGTTCTCCATCTTCGGAAAATTGATGCTTTATATTATCTCCTGTGTTTTTTTTGATCTTTTCGGCATGCCCGGCTGGCTGTCATTACTCGTCTGGGATAACCTGGAGAGCATTGCCTGATTTTATGACCGGGTAAAATGTAGCTGCCGTCTTTCCTTTCAACCGATCATTACAGCAAGACCCCAGGTAATTCAGAATCTTCAGCCTTTTTGAACGGTTCTGGAAGGTCGCGGGTTATGGGTAACTTCCGGCTGCCCCCTAACAAGAGGCGGCTGGAAGGTGATCTGTGAAAAGCGGCTGAGCGGAACGCGGGAGAAAGGCAGAAGAAGAATGGATTGCCTGGGGTCGCTTTTTTCGCAACCGGTAACTCCAGAGGCACAGAGATTTTCACTCCGTGCTTTTCTCTGTGCCTCTGTATCTTGGGTGGTAGCCTTTATTTTTTAGCTGTTTCTGGCCTCAAAATCCCGCATGAAGTTACACAACGCCTTAACACCCTCTTCCGGCATGGCATTGTAGATAGAAGCCCGCATTCCTCCAACCGACCGGTGCCCCTTCAGTTGCACCAGGCCGTGGGCCTTGGCTTCTTTCAGGAACTGTTCATCCAGGTCCGGCTTTTTCAGGGTGAATGGCACGTTCATCCGGGAGCGGTTCTCTCTGGCTACCGGCGACTGATACAGGGAACTGGCATCGATCAGGTCGTAGAGCATTTTTGCCTTGCGGATGTTTTTCTGCTCCATTGTTTCCAGTCCTCCCTGGCTGATCAGCCACTGAAACACCAGACCGGCGATGTAGATGGCATAGGTTGGCGGCGTGTTATACATCGAGTCATTCTCGGCCTGGGTCTTATAGTCGAAAATCGTGGGTGTGCAGGGAAGCACATCCCCCATCAGGTCTTCCCGGACAATAACTACAGTCAGACCTGCCGGCCCGATATTTTTCTGAGCACCGGCGTAAATAACACCATATTTGGATACATCGATTGGCCGCGAGAGAATGTTGGATGACATGTCGCAGGCCAGCGGTACATCACCTGCATCCGGCACCCAGTTGAATTCGACGCCGCCGATCGTCTCGTTCGAGGTGTAATGCAGGTAGGCGGCATCTTTGTTCAACCGCCATGTATCCAGAGCTGGTACATAGGTAAAGTTGGCATCCGCGCTGGTGGCTGCAACGTTTACCTCGCAGTATTTCTTGGCCTCGGCTATGGCTTTTTTGGACCACTGGCCGGTGTTGACATAGTCAGCCTTCTTTCTGCCCCGCAAAAGATTCATCGGCACGGCAGCGAACTGGGCGGTTGCTCCTCCCTGAAGGAAGAGTATCCTGTAATTGGCCGGAACATTCATCAGGCTGCGAAGATCGGCTTCCGCCTGGGCTGCGATGCTGATAAACTCCTTACCCCGGTGACTCATCTCCATGACTGACATGCCACTGCCATGCCAGTCAAGAGCTTCCTCACCCGCCTTCTTCAAAACTTCCTCCGGCAGAACTGCCGGACCAGCACTGAAATTATAGATTCGGCTCATGGTTGTTGCTCCTTCCTGAAAAAATGACCTGGTTACGGTTGGTCTGGGTATTCTCTGAAACTGGTCTGATAAAGATTTAAAAGCCTTGGTATCCGGCTTATGCAGGATGCGCGGTTGCCCGATATGCAAGGTTGCATATTCTGATATGGTGCAGGCTCTCTATTTATATCGTAAGGCAGTCTCGACTGTCAAGAAATCCTTACGCTTGTTCCGATTTTAGTTCAACAGAAGTATCCCTGGAAAGGAGCGTCAGGGTTTGGCGGCAGTCAACCGGATGGAAATAATCAAACGGGAAAAAGACGGGCTCAAAGCCATTGATGACCTCTACCGGTGCGCCAAAGAGGGCTTTGAATCCATAACCGCTGATGATTTTGCCCGCTTCAGGTGGTATGGGGTCTATCAGCAGCGGCCAAAAACCGGCCACTTTATGCTGAGGGTTAATGTGCCGGGCGGCCACTACAGCTCGCAGCAGATGAGAGTGCTGGCAACAATCAGCAGGGAATACGGCCGTGGCTTTTCGGATATCACCACCCGCCAGGCATACGAGTTTCACTGGCTGAGCATTCAGGATATACCCGATATCCTGGAGAGATTGCAGGTTGCGGGCCTGAGCACCATCGGCGCAGGAGGGGATACCCTGCGCAACGTTACCGGATGTCCGGTAGCCGGACGTGACCGCAGGGAAGTTTTTAATGCCCGGTTGGATGCACAGCTTGTCAGCGGGTATTTTCGCGGCCATAGAGACTATTCGAACTTGCCGCGCAAGTTCAAACTCTCCATTTCCGCCTGCGGGATCAATTGCTGCCTGGCACAGATTAACTGCATTGCATTTGTCGGTGTTCCGCACGGCCCCGGCAACTTCGACCGGCAAGGCTATAACCTTTACCTGGGCGGCGGGCTTTCCCGGTCTCCTCATCTGGCCAGGCCGGTGGATATTTTTGTAAGCCGCGATCAGGTGCTCGAAGTGGCCGTGGCTGTGGCCGAAATCTTTCGTGATTATGGCCATCGGGAGGACCGCAGCCGCAGTCGCCTGAAATTCATGATGGACGACTGGGGACTGGAGAGGTTCAGGGAGGAGATCGCCCGGCGCATCTCGTTTATCCCCCCTCCTGCGAGCCCCCATCAACTGGCCGAATGCGGCCATGACCACCTTGGCGTCTTTCAGCAGAAGGAGCCTGGCCGCAGCTTCATCGGCATCCCCATACCTGTTGGCCGCATCAGTGCAAAGCAGATGCTGGCCCTGGCAGACATCGCCGACCGGTACGGCAGCAGCCATCTTGCCAATACCTGTTATCAGAACCTGGTCATTCCGGATGTCCTGGAGAGCCATCTGCCGGAAGCCATCGATGATATCCGCGCAGCCGGGCTGACCGTGGAAGAGCTTTCGGTCAGCGGCGACTGCGTGGTCTGCATCGGCAGGGAATTCTGCAATCTGGCCATTACGGAAACCAAGACCCTGATGAAAAGAATAATCGCCTTTCTCGAAGAAAACCTCACCTGGGACCAGCATATCAGGATACATATGAATGGCTGCCCGAATGCCTGCGGCCATCACCAGACGGCAGACATCGGACTTCTGGGCACTACGGCCAGGGGCGGCCAGGAGAGGATTGAGGCTTATGATTTTTTCGTCTGCGGCCACCTGGGTGAAGATGCCGCCTTTGCCCGCAAGATTGCTTCCGGGATAGCCGCAGATAAACTGCCCCAGGTCATAGCCAGCCTGGTGAGAGCCTACCAGACCACACGCCGCCATAAGGGACAGACATTCCGCTCCTGGTGCAGTGAACGCCGGGATGGGGAAATCGCCAGTCTGCTTGGCAATGGGGAGTAAAGACAGTGGTCAGTGGCCAGTGGTCAGTGGACAGTAAAGATAATAGTCAGTCTGCACTCAGGAATTGCTCAGCAAAGCCTGCGCAAATATTACGTAACGAGTCAACCTGTACAGCCGTCTTACGAGGCAGGAAATAAGCAAAGGCCCCCCTATTCAAGCAAGATGACGGCAATCTTGTGTATCCGCCATAATCTTGCCTGTCTAATTATCACTTTATCATTATTATTTTATCACTTTATCAATTTTCAAGAGAATCTGACTGGATATTTTCCCCTGCCAGGGGGGCTGAAGAGGGAGGTGATGCCTTGAGCGACTATTAGAACACGTTTAAAGTGCAGTCCTGAAGTAAACTCTTACCAGCAAATGACTTTTTAAGGGGGATTAGAGATGTTGAGAGAAAAGATCACCGCACGTAAGAAGCATTTGATAGTATTCGTGGCAGCAGCTTGCACCGGGATAATCCTGCTTGGCATTCCGCCAGCATGCATGGCCGGCGGGCATGGCGGCATGGGCAGCATGGGTGGGGGAGGAGGCTGCTGCGGCCAGGATACCTATTATACCTATGATTCGTATTATTCATACCCCTGGTATAACCAGAACGGACGGACTGGAACCATCGTTGGTACTTATCCGGGCTATATATCTTCCCCGGTATATTCTTATCCGACCTATTCATCCCTATTGCCTTCCTCGTATTCCGGTCTGTATACTTTTAATCAGCCATACGGATATGGTAATACTTTTGTAACTCCCCTATGGGGGAATACCGCATATACCTATCCCTTTGGGCAGGTAAACAGCAAGGAGTATACTGTCGAGCAGAGCCGCACTGTTTATGTGCCGGGAGGTGAAGTTACAACCACAGTTTCGGAGGGTACGGAAGTAAGCACGATTCCGCAGTATACACCTTACACACTTTATAATACCTATACTTATCGACCGTATACACTGAATCCGTATTCTCCGCTTGGATCGGGCAATTGGAATTATACAGGGTTTGGGTGGTATTAAAATGCTGGACAGGGTAATTGCCCAGCCAGTTGGGCGGGGGATAGCTTTCAAGGCTATCCCCTTTGAGAGAGCTGACTTGAGGTCATTTTCAGAAAGTTATCCACCATGCCAGCTTCTTTTAAGGAGGAGAGTAAGATGAAAAGAAGTAACAGAGCATTAGTGTCTTTAGTATCTTTCATTATTTTTCTGCTGCTGGGCTTTTCGCTGTTTCCAGGAACCTCTGCGGCACTGTTTTATAAAGGATCGCTCTATACGACCACAGGAGGTTCCGTTCCTTATAACTATAATCTGAGTTACGATACATTTGGCACCAGTTGGGCTGTCAGTAATACCTGGTCCGGTTCCAGTGCGCCGTTCTCATCCACATCCTTTGTTTCATCCCCATTCACTCCCTTCTCTACGGGCTCAAGCTCCTCCTGGGGCTATAACCCGGCAGGTTCATGGCCAGCCATCAATCTGACCATCAATCTCTCATGGCCTTCTGCCACGCCTTCCTATTTTTCTCCCGCTTATTCCCCCGCCTATCCGGTGGTGCAGTCTCCCGTGAATCAGTTTTCCTTTGGCAATGATCAATATCTCCCCTGGTCCCGGACTGCGGCTTCGGTGATTACCCCAGGAGGATGGGGAAGCAGTTTCTGGTCTCAGCCCATCACTTTCCCCTCCGACCAGCAAAACCAGAAGGTGGTAAAACTGGATTATCAGGTTAAAACCGATCAGGCCGAGTATGAGGCGGGAGAGACGGTTGAGATCACTTTTACCGTAACCAACGCGGACACCGTGCCGGTGACCCTCAATTTTACTTCCGGCAGGCAGTTCGATGTTACCATCACCAGTGCCGGAAAATCCAAGGTCTGGCAGATGTCCTCGGGTTCGGCCTATACCATGGCCCTTGGCACTCTTCAACTGGCCAGGGGAGAGAGCAAAGAGTTTCACGCCCGCTGGAACCAGAAAAACGATCAGGGCCAGTCAGTGGCCGCCGGTACGTATACGGTTGAGGCATTCCTGACCTCCAGCGACAAGAATTACGGGAAGAGCGCCACAACCCGGATAACGATTCTTCCGGCAGTGACAGCATCGGCGGACACATTGCCCAGATTTTCCAGTTGCCAGAAATTACGGGAGAAATTGAATGAGATAACCAACACTGCCAAGAGCGGGCCGTACTATGCGTATGGAGGGTTTGCAACTGGTATGGCTGTCGATGCCGTAAGGGTAGCTGCTGCCTTTGCTCCCCAGGCCGAGAGCGGGGCAGGCGGGGCGAATGATTATTCGACCACCAATATCCAGGTAGCCGGTGTGGATGAATCCGATCAGATCAAGAACGATGGTTCTTATATTTATATGGTGAAGGGAAAGAGTGTCAGGATTATCAAGGCTTACCCTGCCAACGGGATGAAGGAGCTGCCCAGGATCGACTATGCAGACTCCACTTTTACTCCCGACCAGTTATTCGTCGATGGGAATACCCTGATTGTCATTGGCCGCGACTACTCTCCCGTGCGGGTTGAAGAAAGCAGCGGCGGCGGTCCGCTGAAGGCTGAGGTCATGACCACGGCTGCAATCCGTGTCCCTGCCATTTATCCCCCTTATATCCCGAACACCTCACTGACCAGGGTCATTATTTACGATATAACCAACCGCAGCAGCGTGAAAGAGCGCAGAAACGTCAAGTTTGAAGCTGACTATCTGCAATCGAGAAAGGTGGATGATACCCTCTATCTGATCATGAATCAGTATCCTCCGTATATCCCGATGGACACGAAAGCTTCTGAGGATACTCCCCAGACCCTGCTTCCCAAGTATGCCGATTCCACGGAGGCTTCCCGTGATCAGGCCATCTGTGACTGCGAGCGGGTGTCCTATTTCCCTGGTTCCACGGAATCCCGCTATCTTATCGTGGCCGCAATTCCGGTCGATGATCCTGACGGCGAGATCGGCAAAGAGGTTATTCTGGGGTCAAGCCAGAACGTTTACTCATCCATAAGCAATTTATATGTTGCCCAGACCAGCTATACGGATGAGGAAAGCGGGGAGTCCATCCGGTATTATTCATCCAATCCCGATACTCTGGTTTACAAGTTCAGCTTCGATGCTGAAAAGATCAGCTATGCAGGCAGGGGCAAAGTGCCGGGAACGATCCTCAATCAGTTCTCCATGGATGAGTATGACGACTACTTCAGGATAGCCACTACCAAGGGGCAGACCTGGGACGAGGAAAACCTTTCCAGCAATAATCTCTATGTTCTGGATAAGGATATGAAACAGGTGGGAAGCATCGAGGGTATCGCCCGCGGGGAGAGCATCAAATCGGTCAGGTTTATGGGCGAGAAAGCCTATATGGTGACCTTCGTTCAGGTTGACCCGCTGTTTGTCATCTCACTGAAAGATCCCAAAAAGCCTAAGATCCTTGGAGAGTTGAAGATCCCCGGCTACAGTGAATACCTGCACCCCTACGACGAGGACCACCTGATCGGCTTTGGCCGGGAGGTTGACGCCAGCATCGACGCCGACAAGATTCATACACCCGGTGCGGTCTACTATACAGCCCTTTTGGGCATGAAGATTTCCCTGTTCGATGTGTCTGACGTTGCACATCCAAAGGAATTGCACAAGGAGGTTATCGGCTTCCGCAACACTGACTCTGAGCTGCTGAGGGACCATAAAGCCCTGTTATTCAGCAAGGCAAAGAATTTCATGGCCTTCCCCATTACGGTTACGGAAGAGGTCGAAGATTCAGCCAGCAGTTACGACAATTATAAATATACCTTCCAGGGAGCGTACTTCTACAACATTGACTTAAAGACCGGATTCGAGAAAAAAGCCGCCATCACCCACTATGACGATCAGGAGGAGTTTACAAAAGCAGGCTACTACTACTATGGCAATGAGGATGACATCAAGAGGATCATCTACATCGGCGATCATTTCTATACCATATCCGAAAGCAAGATCAAGGCTGTTGACATGCGGACCTATAAGGAAGACAATTTGATCCTCCTGGAGAAAAGCACTGACGATACCCCAACCTATTCAGGCGGGTATAAGACAATTCTTTTCAAAGGCGAATGACCGGGAAAGGCATGGAGACATGAAAAGCCAGGGACTTTATCGGTCCCTGGCTTTTTCTTATGACCCGGTTATCTTGAGAAATACCGATGCCCGGATTGGGCTTTCAGATTCACCTGGCTAGGATTTCTTTCTGCTGATAAATCCAAGTCCCAAAATTCCAACGCCAAGAAGAAGAACCGTGGCCGGCTCGGGTACAGGAGGATTACCCTTCTCATTTATAAAAGATTCACTTTTACCGTCGGCAAAAGCCTGGACGTGAATACCGATCCGCAGATCACCACTATACAAATCGGCCAAGACATTATCATAGGTTTTAGAATTTTCAAGATTGAACACTATTCCTAAAGATTCGTTCGGATTAACACCCATCGAGGAGATAGGATTATCCGAATCAGCGGAAAAGTCTGCATCGAAATTATAAGGTGCTCCCCCTGGTAAGTTTGAAGGATTGGCACCTTGCGAAAATTGAACGAGGCCTTGGGTATTGATGATATTTGCTATCCCCAAGAGAGAATCACCATCAAAATACACATCAGTAATAGAACACGCCGCCGGTCCTGTGTTTCCAAAGGTAAATAAAACTTGTTGGCTGCCATTGTCTGTTACATTGACCCAAAGCTGCGCTTCTCCTATAGCAGGGTCTACCGTCGAGTTGGCACTAATGGCATCAAAACCAAATTGAGTGGCATAGCTTGGTGTGGTAGTAAACAAAAAAATTGAAATTATCAATAAAAATATTAATTTTTTAGTATGTTCCATTTTTTTTGATCTCCTTAGTAACTCTCTTGATTCTTACCGTATTTCCCGCTTTTCCACCTCCATTCTCCATTAATTTTTATCGATGAGGAGCAGTCAGAGCTATATAATGCATTTCAGATGCCAAAATATAAGTTATTGATATTTATAAATATTAATCATGTATTGAATGTATATTGAACATGCCTATGCTCATAAAACTGTAGCCATAAGCTACAATTGTTTTTGAAATTTGTGCCCGCTTTACTTCTTAAGATATTGATATTTTTTATGAAGTGTTTAGTTTCTTCTTTGTCTGAATGCACTACACTTGACAATCCGGCCCATTTGTTAGAAGATGAACAAACAAGGAGAAAACCATAAAAACTGAAAAAAGGAGATTGTCATGCTGCTTATGGGACATCGCGGGGCCGCGGCTCTTGAGCCTGAAAATACCCTGCTGTCAATCAGCCGGGCTTTGGAAATCGGTGTCAATGCGGTAGAGATTGATGTTCATCTGACCAGAGACCGGGAGCTTGCAGTCATCCATGACGCTACCCTTGACCGTACTACCAATGGAACCGGACTGGTAGGCAACTACACGCTTTCACAGATTAAAAAATTCGATGCCGGTAAGGGCGAGCGCATACCCAGCCTGCAGGAAGTAATCGATCTTGTCCGTGGCAGGGCCAGTCTGATCGTTGAATTGAAAGAGGAGGGCACCGAGCAGGGAGTGGTCGAACTGATCAGGAAGAGCGAACTTCATGACAGCGTTTACGTCATTTCCTTCTGGCATACCCTGGTCAAGAGGGTAAAGGAGATGGACAGCCGCCTGAAGACAGGCGTCCTTCTGGTTGGCTGCCCGGTAGACACCTGCCTGGCCAAAAGTGCGTCCGCAGACGCACTGGTCATGAACTATGCCTTCGTCAACAAAGGCATAGTTGACGCGGCCCACCGGGAAGCAATAAAGGTTTTCATCTGGAATATCGATCGTCCTGAAATGTTGAAACCGTATGCGGAAATGGGAGTCGATGGCATCGGAAGCAACGACCCCAGAATACTGGTCGATTACTTTTCAGGCAGGCACAGCGGGGCACAGGTTTTTACTGACCACTGATCACTAATAAGGCTTTTCCCCTTCCTGGATGATTCGGGACAGCGTCTCGCTCAACTCCTTGATTTCATAAGGTTTGGCTACCACACCTCTGAATCCGTGTTCCTGGTATTCGGCCATGACGGGATCATCGGCATAGCCGCTCGAAACAATCGCTTTCACTCCAGGATCGATTTCGTGGAGTCTCTGAATGACTTCTTCGCCTCCCATGCCTCCGGGTATGGTCAGGTCAAGGATGACAGCCGCAAAAGCCCGCCCTGTCTCTCTGGCTCTTTTGTAGAGCTCTACCGCTTCATCACCTTCTTTGGCAAGCACAACCTCATAGCCGAGGCCGGTCAGCATCCTGCCAACCATATCTCTTACCAGCTTCTGATCATCCATGAACAGGATTCTACCCTCGCCGCTTTGCATCACTCTCCTGGGCCTTTCCTCCTCAGCCGGGACCTTTCCCGCCACGGCAGGAAGGTAAATATGAAATGTGGTTCCCGCTCCTGCCCTGGACTCAACCGTAATGTGCCCTTCATGTTTTTTGACAATGGAATAGGTAATGGCCAGGCCAAGGCCACTTCCTTTTTGCTTGGTGGTAAAATACGGATCGAATATCTTCCGCAGATGTTCCTTCCGGATACCGACTCCATGGTCTTTTACCGATATTTTGACATATCTTCCCTCTTTGAGAGGGAGATTATCCTCTCCTCTGACCATTATATTTTCAGCATGTATCTCGATTATCCCGCCTTCGGGCATAGCCTGGTTGCCATTGATAACCAGATTGTTGATGACCTGGGTGATCTGCCCTGCATCGACTTCGGCTGGCCAGAGGTCTTCCGGAAGGGTAAATTCACACCGTGCCCTGGTGCCGCTCACGGCGAAAATGGCCGTATCCTTGATCAACGCCGGAAGACGCACCGGTTTTCTGACCGGCTTTCCTTGCCGGCTAAAGGTAAGGAGCTGCTGGGTCAGGCTTCTGGCCTGCATGGCTGCCTTTTGGATTTCTTCCACGATTCCAAAAAGACCATATCCTGACCGGGCGTTCTCCTGAACCAGGGACAAGTTACCAGTGATAGCGGTCAACAGGTTGTTAAAATCATGGGCGATGCCGCCGGCAAGAACTCCGAGGGACTCGATTTTTTGAAGCCTCTCCAGCTCTTCCTCCCTCTGCTTGTGCTCGGTGATGTCGTGGATAATAACCATAGCCACGGCCTTCCCCTGATAATGGATGAGACTTGCGGAAACTTCCACGTCCTTGATTATTCCACCCTTACAGAGAGCCTTTGTCTCGAAGACGGGAGGAAATTCTCCACTGGCCAGACCTGACAGGTATATTTGGATAGCTTCTTCTTTCAGTTCCGGGACAACAAAGTCGAAAATAGGCTTACCGACCAGTTCTTCGACTGCATAGCCGGTCAGTTCCGCAGATGCCCTGTTGGCGAACTTAATGATTCCCTCATCGATAATTCCTACGACATCCTTGGACTGCTCGACCAGGGTCGAATATTTTTCTTCCGATTCACGAAGCAGCTCATCTGCCTGCCTGCGTTCGGTAATATCCCGGAAATTCTCGATTACCCCGATCAATTCTCCATCAGGGTTGCGCAGAGGTTCGACCGTCAGATCACAGAATGCTTTCCTGCCGCTAATACATCCTATTTCGAGATCGCCCTTATACTGCTTTATCTGTCCGCTATGGATCAAAGTGAGCGGGCAGCGGGAGGTATCATCACAAAAAGGACAGCGGAGCACCTGGCAGCAGTTTTTCCCTTCTATCTCGCTCCTGCTTATGCCAAAAAGCTTGCAGAACGTATCATTGACCCGACGCACATTGAATTCATTATCAGTTATACACATACCATCAACTGCGGCATTGAATATCTGATTCAGTTCCGTGTAAGCAATACGGGTTTCATCCTCGGCCCGCTTGCGGTCACTGATGTCGATCATGCTGCCGAGAATCTCTAACGGATTTCCCTTCCTGTCCCGTAACAGCTTCATCTCATCATGTATCCACCGGTAGCTTCCATCCTTGTGCTGAAAGCGGTATTCGAGAGCCTGATGATCCGTTTCGAACACCTGGTGCGCGTCAGTAAGGGCCCGCTGCCTGTCATCGGGATGAATGTGATCAGCCCAGAAGTTTGTATCCTCCGTGATTTCCCAGGGCTCATAGCCGGTCTGTAACTTCATGTTATCACTGATAAAAGTAGTTTTGAAGTCGCCGGATGGCTTGCAGCTATAGATAACCGCCGGGCTGGAGTTGAGCAGATGATGGAGGCGCTCCCGGCTCAGGGTGATTTCCCTCTCAGCCTGCTGTCTGCCGGTGATCTGCTGCTGAAGCTGTTCACCGGTTGCGGCCAGTTGGGCAGTGCGCTGTTGAACAAGCTGCTCAAGATGCTGACGGTATTGCCTCACCTTCTCCTCAGCCTTTCTCCGCGCGGTTATATCAATAATTATCCCGTCAATGGAGAGAGGCTTTCCATCTGCCCCGTAAATCGGCTTTCCCCGTTCGATGAAATGCCGTATCTCTCCTTCCTTGGTCCTCAAACGGTATTCAACCTCGAAAGGCTGATTACGGATAACGGCCTGCCTGATCGTATCCACCACTTTGGGCCGGTCTTCAGGCAGGATAAGAGGTTCGATAGAGCATAACTCACCTCTCGAAAGCTCTTCGGCCTTGAATCCGGTCATTGGCTGGAGCATATCGTTGAGAAACTGCATCCGGTTGTTCTCCCTGATGTATAGCCGGTAGACAATACCAGGGAGATTTTGGGCGAGTGTCCGAAAAGATTCTTCGTCTTCAGGCATGACCTTTCTTTTTGCCTGCCACCATCGGGATTTTCCTTCTTCCGTCATAATACCTTACCTTAGTACATCATAGGTTTATTACATATTTACTTTTGCACGAATTTAACCTTCAATTATAACCCTATTATACATCGAAGAAATAGTGCTGTCACCTGGTTTTTAATTCCTATCCCATTGAAATAATTAATTAATCATAAACAGCACAACTGCCAAAAATGAGTGGCCAGAGGCCACTGGCTGCTTGCTTTTACTGGCCACTGACCACTTCTTTTTACTTCACCAGAGTCAGTTCCAGGGGAAGGCGGACGCGGCCATGGTTTTTCTTCTCGTAGAGGAGATAACCGTGTTCGAGGATATGGTCAAAAAGGCGGGCGGTCAGCTCAACATCCGTCCGGCAGTAGCGCTCGATTTCTTCGATTTTTCCCTCTTTCCACCACCGGAGGGCATCGAGGCCATCACCGCATTTCGAGGTGCCGAAGGTGGCTGAAACAATAGCCTGGAGGCTGAGGCGAAAACCGGAGCGTTGATAAATTTCTTCAAGGATGTCGAGGCTTGGCAGGCTGGCGAGGTTATGGCTGGTATAAGCTTGCAGTACGGTATAGTCAAAGCGCTTCTGGTTAAAACCCACCACCAGTTCCGCATCAGAAAGCCGCTTCACCAGATCCTTCACCTTGTTTTCCGGATAGGTATGATACCGGCAGGTGCGGCGCTCGAAGAGGACGCCAAGAGAAATCCGCATCAGGTGGGCATTGTGCCAGCCTCCCACTTCCTGGGCCGAGAGCTGAGTTTCCAGATCAAAGACCACGATATCCCGGCCTTCGGCCAAAGGCAGCCTGCTCTTGTAAGGCGAAGGAAGCTCACTGGCCGTGAAGCCATCAGAAGCCTCCAGCGTTCCCTCCCATCCGCGAGCAGCAGTCTCAGTGGGCTCAGGCTCATCAGGGGGCGCTGCCTGCCGTCTGGCGCACTTTGGGGCTTTGGGTTTGACAATCAATTCCTTCCTGCCGGTCAGATGCTGGAGCAGGCGAAGGCAGCCAGCCTTGTCAAGGGGTGAGTTCCCGTTCCCGCATTTGGGAGAATGAATGCAGGAAGGACATCCTTCCTGGCAGGCACATCCTTCGACCAGAACCAATACCTTGCTCAGAAGCTCATCCATCACCTGGTAGACCCTGGCGCTCAGTCCCACACCGCCCGGATGACCGTCGTAGAAAAATACGGCTGCACCGCTTGTCTGGGGATGACTGGTGAAGCTGATCCCTCCGACATCGGTGCGGTCGCAGAGGGCAAAGAGCGGAAACAGGGCCAGGCTTGCATGTTCAATGGCATGCAGGGAGCCCATCAGGTGATATTTCTCCTCGGTCAGGCCCTCCACAGCCGGAGCGGATGGCTGGATCCACAGGCCGACAGTCTCGAATGTTACTGGCGGAAGGTCCAGTTCCTGCTCACTGATTTTATCCCGGTTGGCAGTCCTTCGCTTCTCGTAGCCGATCACCATCTCAGTGACTTTCAGCCGTCCCAGCCGGGCTGTAAAGCGGCTGTTTTCCCGGCAGTCGAGGATTTCGAGAATCTCGGTCTCCTTCCGGGTGCGGGCTACGGTATAGTAATTGATTTCACCGGCTCTGCTTACCAGGATATGCCGGGTGCCAAAATCGAGGTGTCTGACCAGATAGTTCTGCCCGGCATGAAGGTAGACCGCACCAGGATGGGCTTCGGTGAGTGCCGAAAGTCCGCTGACCTGGCCGATGAGCCTGCGGTTTTCCTCCTCCAGAATGGCATAGGCTGAGCCTGCACCCCGGATATCCACCTCACGCTGGGGCTGCCTGCGATTGCTGAACCACACTGCACCGTCTGCCGCCTCGACCAGATCCCTGGTCCGGGTCAATTCCCCGATGATCCGTTCATAGGCTTCCATGGGATAAACCCGATCATCGGGCCGAAGTGGCACTTCCTGGGCCGCACAGACGAGGTGGCTTTTCACGATACAGGGATTAGCCGCATCGACCACCCCGGCCTCTGCGCTGCGCTGGAACAAGTCCTGCGGATGGCGCATGAAATACTGGTCCAGGGCATCCGGCTGGGCAATCAGAAAAATGGCTGACTCCCGGCCTCCTCGTCCCACCCGGCCAGCCCGCTGCCAGGTTGCAGTAATCGTGCCGGGATAGCCGACCAGGATGCAGACATCAAGGCCGCCGATATCGATTCCCAGCTCCAGGGCACTGGTGGAAATCACGCCGTACAGTGCCCCGGACTGAAGCCGGTGCTCGATTTCGCGGCGCTCCTCCGGCAGGTAGCCGGAGCGGTAAGCGCTGATGCGGCCGGACAGACCTGGATTTGAGGCCAGGGTCCACTGGTGGATCAATTCGGTAATCTTGCGCGCTTTGGTGAAGAGGATCGTCTTCAGGCCGGCCTTGACTGCTTCGGTAAAAAGGCTCGTGGCCACGGTATAGAGGCTCGTGGCCGCAGGATTAACCAGGAAAATATGCCGGGCAGCCGAAGGCGCTCCATTTTCATCCACCAGGCTGAAGGGCAGCCCGGTCAGTTGCCCGGCCAGGTCAGCGGGGTTGGCGATGGTTGCCGAGGTGGCCAGAAACTGCAGCCTGGCCTGATGAAAATCTGCCACCCGGCGAAGCCGCCGGATAATCTGCAGCACGTGGCTGCCAAAAACACCCTTGTAGGAGTGGAGCTCATCGATGACCACAAAGCGAAGGTTCCTGAACATGGCCTCCCACTGGGCATGGAAAGGCAGAATAGCCTGATGCAGCATGTCAGGATTGGTCAGAACGAGATTCGGCGGACTCCTGCGGATCCTGGTGCGAACATGCGGGGGAGTGTCGCCGTCATACAAGACGGCCAGTGATTCGGACAACCCAAGAAGGCCGGCCATCTTCTGAAGCCGCTTGAGCTGGTCCTGGGCCAGGGCCTTGAGTGGAAAGAGCAAAAGAGCACGCGCTTGCGGCTCCCGCAGGACCTCTTCAAGCACTGGCAGGGTATAACTCAGGGTCTTTCCGCTGGCTGTGGGGGTGACGGTGACCACATGCCTGCCCTCGCGGGCAAGGTGAAGGCCTTCGGCCTGATGCAGATAAAGGCTCCTGGTCCCATCGGCAGAGAGGGCCTCCTCCAGCAACTTGGGCAGCGGAGGATCAGGCCGGGCAAAACGCGGGCCTCTGCCCGCCAGTATCTCATGGTGAACAATGTCCCTGGCCAGGCGGCGGTCACGCAGGATATCGGAGAGAAAACTTTTCAGATCCACAGGCAAATTTCCGGTACTTTTATGTCTCTTCGAGGCTCTATCGCGAAGAGAATGGTACTCTACATTACCTGATGCCGTCAAACAAATAATTCACCCCAAGATACGAGGTTGATTTGAACAGATATGGCTATAAAACAGCGTAAGGGCTCATGAGAAATAGAGTCTATCATGGAGTAGTTGCTTTTTTTCCGCTTCGCATGCAATTGCCCCAGCTTTGGTCGAGTATGGAGGTATTCGTTAATGAGTCTGCCAAAAGAAAAAGAAGCATCCAAGTCACCTGCTGAAACCGTAATCGGCTGGGTGCTCGTTTTTTTCAGTTGTATGGTAATGACTTTTGGCTACAACAATGGTCAGATTGATGTCGCTTTCTGGATGGGAGTGGCTATGGTACCTGTTGGAATCATTTGCATCGTGCTTGGAAAGCAGAAGCAGAAAGGCCCGAAGATCTGCTCAACCGGTAAGGAAGCTCACTGAAAAACAGTATTCCGCCCTGCATCGCTAAGCCGCTGACTTTATGATTTTTTTTACTACCTCCTTAGTGATAAGAAGAGTTATAATAGAGATAGGTCAAAGATAAAAGGAGGTGCAAAAAGCCATGTATTTCATCATGAGGTTTGATATCCTCCCTGGGAAACTGAGTGAGGTGGATTCATACCTTGATAAGGATTTACTGCCCTACTGGCTTTCTCACGCTGAAGTCCGGTCGGTTCAGGTGTTCGAAGACAAATTCATCGGGTGGCCTGAGCGAACAGTGATGATCGAGATTGATGACCTGTGCGCTTTGGAGCGAATTCTGTCCTCACCTGAGACGAAACATATGAAGGAGCAATTTACCTGCTACGCCGCAGATATCCAGACCCAGATTATGGATAAGGTTGCTCAGAAACCATAGTAATTTCCCCGGGGGGCAAAGGGTATCTCTCCAAATGAGAGGTGCCCTTTTTGTTTTCTGAACATAGAGAGCATCCATCTGTTTTTATATCATTTTTCTTGCCTCCTTTCCTTGATGGGAGTTATAATTGAGTATGGAAGGAGTTATATGAAAGAGTCATATGAAGGAGGTGTATGACAATGCAATTTGTCATCAGATTTGATATCCTCCCTGGTAAGACCCATGAACTGGATACTTACCTCGAGCAAGAGATGATTCCCTACTGGACTTCTCACAATGAGGTCCGCTGTGTCGAACTGTACGAGGATTCATTTATCGGCTGGCCTGAAAGAATGCTGGTGGTGGAAGTTGACGATCTGTCCTGCCTGCAGCGGATACTGGCTTCACCTGAAACCCGGCAGATGAAAGAGCATTTCACTTCGTATGCCACTGACATCCAGACTCAAATCGTCGAGAGAGTTTTCCGGGGACCATCGTCCTAAGCGATTGGCTGCCAGGAAGTAGAGCAAGGGTATTTCTCCGGCTGAGAAATACCCTTGCCGTACTTTCGGTGCTTTCGGTAACCCGAATTGATAATAAAATTGTTGCACAGGCACTCATGATTATGGTACATTCTGTTCGCTGGTTAACTATTGGTAGATAAAAGCCTTCGGACTTTTCAGACCGCCTGGAAGTCGCACACAGAAAATGGAAATCCCCCTGCGGTCAAGAGAAGGTCAAAATTTTCACTATAAGGGAGGAAAGAAGATTATCTCAGGCAGGCAAAAGCAGGGAATTGCCTTGGTGATAGCCGTATCCGCTTTCTTTCTTTTCTTTTTATTCCCTTATGCACCACAGCAAGCCCGGGGAGAAATCTGCAATCAGATTGTAGCTATTGTCAATCAGGAAATTTTGACCCAAAAAGAGCTTCAGTCCATGATAGAGTCGTTCCGCACCGAGATATACCCCTCTCTTGCCGATCCCAATTTCGATTCTCACCGAATGGGAGAGGAAGCACTGTGGGCATTGATCGATGAAAGACTGCAATTACAGGAAGCCGAACGGGAGGATATTACTGTTCGTCCTGAAGAGATCGATGAAAGTATCCGGGAGATACGGGTAAAAAACAGATTGAACAGCGATCAGGATCTTGAGAGAGTCATCGCCAGCCAGCATATGACTATGGAATCCCTGCGCCAAAAGATCAAGACAGGAATTATGCTGATGAAACTTCAGGATCGGGCTGTGCGCTCGAAAGTTCAGCTTTCCGATGCCGAGATTACCGACTACTTTACCCGGCAGAATAATGGGGGAACCGAGAGTATCCGCATCAGCCATATCCTGTTCTCTCTGCCCGAAAATGCTGACCCGGCAGCAGTAGCCCGGATTCGGGACGAAGCGCAGCGGGTTCGGGAAGAGGTGCACAAGGGCAGGGAATTTTCCCAGGCTGCCAGGCAATACTCGCAGGATCCGGATTCTGCACAGCGGGGAGGGGATTTGGGCTACCTGAGATTGGACCAGATGAGCCTCCCTTTCCAGCAGGAAGTTGCCCGTCTGCAAACCGGCCAGATCAGTCAGCCGGTCAGGACCCCGTTCGGTTTTCATCTGATTCAGATTACCGACCGAAAAGCCAACCAGCTCGTCAAAGGGTCGGAGTTATGGAACGAAATCAAGGCGGAGCTCCTCAGCCAAAAGGCACAAAAGATCTATCAGCAATGGCGTGAAGAGCTTCGGAAACAGTCATACATCGAGATTAAAGCAGGGAAGCCGGAAGCAAATGGTCAGTGATCAGTGGTCAGTGGCCAGTAAAAGCAGGTGATCGGTTTTCAGTATTCCTGTCTTCTCCCAAAATCGTATGCGCCTGGATCTTTTCTTAAAGCTGAGTCGATTGATTAAACGCCGGAACATGGCCAAAGAATATTGCGGGCATAATCTGGTGGAGGTAAACCATCAGCCTGCCAAGGCAGCCAAAGAGGTCCGGATCGGTGATGAGATCACCCTGAAATTCTGGAACCGGACAGTGACGGTCATGGTCCTTGGCATCCCCCACAAAGGAATGAAGGCAGGAGAAGCTGCGAGCTTGTATAAGGTATTATCCGAATTCCGGAAGGAGGAATCCAATGGGATTTTTTAAAATAAGGGAAGGACAGGGAGAGAATAGAATGCTGAAAGGGAAAAAGGCACTGTTCATTATTGCTCATCAGAATTTCCGGGACGAGGAGTACGCAGAGCCACGACAGGCTCTGGAAAAGAAAGGCGTTCAGGTTACTGTGGCCTCCTCGTCCCTGAAAAAGGCCAAAGGCATGCTCGGTATGATCGTTCAGCCGGACATGCTTATCGATCAGGTGAAAACAAGCGAGTATGATCTGGTGGTTTTTGTGGGAGGTTCAGGAAGCAGTGAATATTGGAAAAGTGCTCAGGCTCATCGGATTGCCCGAAGTGCCCTGGAGGAGAACAGGATTGTGGCTGCCATCTGCATTGCTCCGGTAATCCTGGCCGAGGCAGGACTTCTTGAGGGGCGGAAGGCAACGGTTTTCTCCTCCCCGGAGGAGATCGGGCTTCTGAAGGCGAGGGGAGCTGTCTATATGAGGGAGCCGGTAGTAAGAGATGGCAGAATCATTACCGCCTCCGGGCCCGATGCGGCTGATTCATTTGCCGAGAGGATCATTCAGGCCCTTTCGGATTAATAAGTGGGCAGATGTCCCCATCCTGTATGGGAACTTCTACTATTCTCCTCCCCCCTTGAGGCAGGGAGCTCCTGTGGCAGGGGAGGTTGGGTAGGGGTGATGGTTGTTTTCACCTTCCTCATCGATAAAAGAAGGGGGAACATCTGGGATAATTTTTCGGTAGGGAGCTTTGTAAATATTGCCTTTATTTTTATGGTAGTGGTAATTATACAATGCCATATGATCCACAATATTCCTGGCAATCGCAAGTTCAGGTATGGGCTCACTCAAAGAAAAAACTCTCTCCAGATTTGACTGAACAGCTATGCCACTTTTTTAGCCTGGCCTTTGACTACACACATTGTCCAGATCGTGCCTGGTTTGGCGTTCACAAATCTATGGTAAGTCTGGTTATCGGAGGGATTTATTTAGCTGCAATCAATTGGGCTAATGCTAATGATAAGGGAATTTGGCTACTTGTCGATCGACCTGACTTTTCTGTTTCAGGAGTCAGCTTCTCGCCTGTCGCATCCACTAAGACTTTTGATGTGCCGCTAACTTGGGCACACCTCTGGCCACTCAATAATCTTAATGAGCTGATTTCAGCTCCGGGAGTATGGAAATCCTATGCGGATGCAACGAAAAGGGTTCTTCAAGCTCCTATCGCTTATGGCCGAGAGAATAGGCAACTTCAATATGGTAAGATACGTTTATCGGATTTCTGGCACCATCGATCCAACCAAAGTATCGCACATCCTAATGAAGTTCCCAACCTTATTAGATATTCACCCCAAAATCAATTAGTTGATGTTTTAGCTAAGACAGTGGATAGTAATGAGGAATTTGATGAATTAAGTAAGGTAGTAAATAATAGTTTCATTTCTGAAACGGTAAAAGAAAGTCTTATTCGTAGTCGTAAAGGTCAAGGCCGTTTTAGAGACGATTTAATGAAGTATTGGAAAAGACGTTGCTCAGTTACTGGATGTCAAGAGGAAAGGATGCTAAGAGCGTCCCATATCAAGCCTTGGAAAGATTGTAATAATGACGAGCGGTTGGATTTATTTAATGGCCTTTTACTTATTCCAAATCTTGATACCGCCTTTGATCAAGCACTAATTACATTTGATGATAATGGATTAATTATGATTTCCTCTCTAATTCAAAAAGAGGCAAAACTATTAGGTATTAGTGAAAGTATGAAAGTAAAGCTTGATGATAGGCATAAAAAATACCTTGAATATCATCGAGAACAATTATTCAAAAGACAATAATAGGCACCAGATAGATGTTTCCCATTTCCTTCTTCTCCATGAGGATGGTGAAAATAACCATCACCCCCATCCAACATCCCCCATCAAGGGGGAGGAGAATAGTGGAGGCTCCCATACAAGATAGGGAACATCTGTTAGTCAGATATCCTGATGGTAAATATCCTAAAAATCAGGTATCATATATTTATGATATCTGGTTTCTCTCGATCTTGAAGAAATTGAGAAGCTAATTCTTTTTGTAGATGCGGATAAAAAATTATCAGTTAAATATAAAAAATTCTCCCCAAAAAATTATGGTACTTATTAAGGAGGATACTTATGGCGGTTGTTAAGGAAGAAGTAATTAAAATGATTCAAAATATGCCAAAAGATACTTCTATTGAAGATATCATGGCAGAATTATATTTTCGATACCAGGTAGATGAAGGACTGAAACAACTAGACGAAGATAAGGGGATTCCTCATGAAGAAGTGGAAAAACGGATGGAAAGATGGCTAAAAATATAAGATGGTCTCCAAGGGCTGCTGATAGCCTTGAAGAAATATGTGATTTCATTGCTAAAGATTCAGAATATTACGCATCAATGTTTGCAAAGAAAATTACTGTACTTGTCAAGGATATTGCATTATTTCCTCAAGCAGGTTGTAATTTCTCATCGTGCAAAACTGTTAAATAAAGAATAAAATTATTATTTTATCTAGCATCTACTTAACAAATATGGTTTTTCGGCCACTGCGCAGGCTAACGCCTTGCGCCGCTGGCCACTGACCACTGACCACTGATAACTTAACACGATTATGCCAGTATTCAAAGCTCAACAACCAGCCCATAGCAAGGCTCGAAGATCACCGAAGGTGAAAGGCTCGGAGCGTGATGTCCGAAATCTCGGTACCGCCAGAGGCCTTTCGGTCGGGATTCTGATCCGGGCGGATGAGGAATCCGCCTACCTCGATATTCTGCTGGCCGAAGCACTGAAGGGTTCTTCCCTCTCTCTCCGGGACAGACATCTGGTTACTGCCATTACCTATGGTGTCCTGCGCTACCGGAATCAACTGGACTGGTGGATCGAGCAGGTAGCCAGCCGTCCGGTGGCTGAAATGCCTGCCGCGGTCAAAGCCATTCTGCGCTCCGGTGTATATCAGCTCCTTTTCCTGAGCCGGGTGCCGCCTTCGGCAGCGATCAACGAGGCGGTCAATCTGACCTATAACTATGGCAGGCGGGGAGTGGCCGGTTTCGTAAACGCCATTCTTCGCCAGCTCCACAGGAGGAAGGCAGCGATCAGGTTTCCTGCCGAGAGCACGGATCCTGTCCGGCACATCGCCCTGGTCTATGCCCATCCCGAATGGATGGTAAGGCGGTGGATACAGCACCTGGGCCGTGAGGGATGCAAGGCGCTGTGTCAGGCCAATAACCGGCAGCCCCGTCTGACAATCCGTCTGAATACCCTGAAAATGCCCGTTGAGCAGGCAATACTGTCGCTGGCTCAGGAGCTTCAGGATTTACAGCCTTCAGGAATAGTGCCTGAAGGGTGGTATCTGGAGGGTCCACGGCCGCTGATCGAGTCTTCCGCTTTTCGGGAAGGGTACTTCGAGATTCAGGGGTTAAGCTCCATGCTGGCAGTGCGGGCTCTTGCTCCCCGGCCTGAAGAGAAGGTTCTGGATGCCTGCGCCGGAAGAGGTGGAAAAACGACCTTTCTGGCTCAACTCATGGATAACCGGGGATTTCTGCTGGCCCTTGATCCTTCGTTCCGGAAACTGGGACTTCTGCGGGAGAACAGCCGCAGGCTGGGGGCCGGTATTATCCGGGAGGTTTGCGCTGATGCCCGCTTCAGCCCTGTGCGGAGCCGATTTGACCGGCTTTTGCTCGATGTACCCTGCTCATCGCTGGGAATTATCCGAAGGCACCCTGAGATCAAGTGGATCAGGACTGAGTCTGACCTGGCCAGCCTTTCCTCCCTGCAACTTGGTATTCTTGAGCAGGGTTCATGTCTGGTGGCTGAAAAGGGTGTTATGCTGTACAGCGCCTGCACACTTGAACCCGAAGAGACGAGTCTGGTGGTGAACCGGTTTCTCGACCAGCACCCGGCCTTTATCCGGGACGATGTGCGGCCATACCTGCCGGAGCCTCTCCGTGATGCCGCAGGAGAGGATGGATATGTGCGGATTTATCCGCATCGATATGCTGATCTGGATGGTTTTTTTATCGCCAGATTGAAAAAGCGGCAGTCATAGGCTCGAAAAAATGGCTATTATTCCACGGTGAACATAAAGGAACGCTAACCAATGTCAATCAGAGGGTTTTTCCTGGGTTTCCTGAAATTGCTGGTATTTGTCAGCGGGCTTTTTATTCTGGGATTCTTGAGCGCCCTGATTACCATAAACCTGGTAATGCAAAAAGAGCAGGTCAAGGTTCCTCCCCTGATCGGCAAGGATGTGGTGGATGCGCTGGAGATACTGAACTCTCTGGGACTCAATCTGGTTGTGGAAAGCCGTGAATTTCATCAGACAATGCCGACCAATACAATTATTTCTCAAAGTCCTGCCGGAGGGAAACTGCTGAAGAGCGGACGGGATATCAAGGTAGCTCTGAGCAAGGGGACGCAGATGGTCATCATCCCGGATGTCAAGGGGGAGCCGCTGGTGCGCGCTCAGAGCATTCTGCAGGAAAACAACCTCAAGACCGGATACCTGGCCAAGATCTACCGCCGGAACATTGAGGAGAATATCATCATCAGTCAGGACCCGCCTGCCGGCGACAAGATACGGCGGGGCGGATTGGTAAGCCTTCTGGTAAGCCAGGGCCAGGAGCCTGTCCATTACTGCATGCCCGAACTGATCGGAAAGAGTTTGACCGAGGCGGAACAGACTATCCAGGGCCTTCACCTGGCGATTGGAAATATTGACTACGAGTTTCACACTGAATTGAAGCCGGATGTGATCATTGCCCAGTTTCCTGAAAATGGGTATCGGGTTCTCCAGGGCGAAAAGGTCAATCTCAGGGTCAGTAAGGATAAATCCATCGAGGATGAGATTGGCACCTATAAGGTTCTCCAGTACACGGTTCCAGCGGGATCGGGCCGCAAAAGGGTACGGATCGTTCTGCGGGATGATCAGGGAGTGAAGGAAATCTTCCATGAGGAAAAAAATCCCGGCGATCAAATCGAGCTTCTGGTAAAAGCGACCCCAAAAGCTGTGGCCCTGATCTATGTGGATGACAATTTTATAAAGGAGGAACAATTCTGATGAACAAGACCCGACCGGTCCGGATTGCACCTTCTCTGCTGTCGGCCAATTTTGCATCGCTGGCTGATGAAATTCGGAAAGTGGAAGAGGGTGGAGCGGATCTGCTGCATATTGATGTTATGGACGGGCACTTTGTGCCGAATATTACCATCGGTCCTCCGGTGGTTCAATCTTTAAAAGCGGTGACCAGAATTCCGCTGGATGTGCATCTCATGATCGAGCATCCGGATGCGTACTGTGAAGATTTCCGGCAGGCAGGGGCTGATATCCTGACTATTCACTGGGAAGCGTGTCATCATCTGCATCGAAGCATCCAGGTCATCAAAGAAAAGGGAATGAAGGCCGGGGTGGCCATTAATCCATCGACTCCTGTCCATGCCCTGGATTGCGTGCTGCCTGACGTTGATCAGGTTGTTGTCATGTCGGTCAATCCGGGATTCGGCGGGCAGCAGTTTATTCCCTTTGCACTCTCGAAAATCAGAGCCCTGCGTGACATGATCATCCGGGCTGAGCTTGATGACAGGGTCGATATCCTGGTTGATGGGGGGATCAAGCTGGATAATTGCCTGAGTGTGACCCAGGCGGGAGCCAACATCATTGTCTTAGGCTCCGGAATTTTCCACACCCCTGATCCTGTGGCCACCGTAAAGAAGATCAGAGGACTGATAGAGACGGGATTGCCATGAAAAGTTCCTTGGTCGTGAAATTCGTATACCTGGCTTTGTGTGCCGGGTCGATGGTTTTCTTTTTAGCAGGCATATCATCCGGACAGGAGAAACTTTCTACCCTGGATACAGCAGGTCCAAACCGGGAAGCCCTGGCTGCCAGACAGGCCGGTGATTCCTTCTCGAAACAGGGAGACATTCAGAAGGCAGTCGAGGCCTATGAGCAGGCACTGCGGGCTTATCCGGACTACGCTGACGTGTATTATCTGCTCGGCCTGATCTACGATCTGCAGCAGGGAAACCTTGAAAAAGCCATAGCCTGTTATCAGAAATTTCTGGAGCTGGCCCCCAATGCGACAGAGGCCAGGGATGTTCGTTTATTACTTGAAAGTGCCCAACAGGCCACGTCTTCACCCTCCCCGACTGCACAGCCTCCTTCGATCTCACAGACTCTTCCGGCTTCTGTGCCTCCTTCATCTTCACAGTCCGCCCCGGCCCCGCAGCCTCCCTCCACTCCCCCGTCTCCTGCCCCGCCGATACAGCCGGTCAAGACACCTGATACGGAAAGAAAGGATTCCGACAATATTGGCCGCACAACCGAAGCCGAGCTGAAAACTGCCGATAAAATAATTACTGGCGATAAGGCGATGAAGTCAGATGACGTCTATAAGAAAGATGATACCCGTAAGACAGCGAAGATGGTTGATATCCAGGAAATTGATGCCAGGGTGAAACAAAAACCATCTCAGTCGGGAAAGGTCAGGCACCCATCAGAATTTGCGCCATCCGAGCAGTTCGTTTCCCGGACAATTAACGAGAGGGTTTTAAAATATACCATTAAGCTCGCAGTCTGGCAGCGGGAGGGGTTCATTCAAAAGTTTAATGAACTGGCTCTGGCCAGGGGATCTTCGCTGACGAACAATATCGCCGAAGCACGGGCCAAGCTGCGTGAGGAAAGGCAAAAAATCACCGATTTTATCGATTATCCAAAGGAAGCTGAGACCATCCTGCTGCGGCAGCTCGTCAACGACTTTATGAAAGAGTGGGGCATTGATCTTCCCCAGTTACCGCAGAAGGTGGACATCCAGAGGGCTGTCCCTTCCATTCAGGTATTGAGTATCGAGGAAGATAAAAAATACGTTCGACTCTCTCTGGAAGCCAGGATTGATGTTCAAAACCTGAAAGAGCAGCTCACGAAGCTGGGATATCAGTTTACTCCTGCCAGGGTTCAGTTGCAGTGCTCCAATTTGTACGGGGAATTCAAGGATCGATTTTTTGCTGCTATTCAGAGAAAATCGGAGTATATTAAAAGCCAATCCGAGGGGCTCTATGAGGTTTACGTACCAGCCGAGCTTCTTGCTTCCGAGCTGAGTAAGATGGTGATCGGAACGTACGGGATTCGGCTTGACAGTGTAGGCAAAGATGTCATCACCTTTACTGCCGAACCCGTGGAAAAAGGGGTGCAATAATTTCCTTGACGCAATTTTGTTTTTGGGGTATAATAAGAAATTAACTGTAAATAAAATTTTTGCTATCCTTCCGGATAGCGAGAAGGAGTTATTTACCCAGATAGATCAAAGAATTACTCCAGGGAGGAAGTTTATCTCCCTTGAGAGAGCATTAAGTTGTGGATAGGTTATCTGGACTTTGGAGGCCTATAGCTTTTCCTGAGCTTTACAGAGATATCCCAACTTAAGAAACATGTAAGAAAGGAGGGATATTTAGTATGGCTCAAGGACGAGTGAAATGGTTCAATGACCAGAAAGGCTTTGGTTTCATCAAGATTGCAGGTGAAGATAAGGATGTGTTTGTACATTATACAGCGATTGCCGGGTCAGGCTTCAAAAGCCTCCAGGAAAATCAGCTTGTCGAATTCGACATCCAGCAAGGTCCTAAAGGATCCCAGGCAGTTAATGTACGGCCACAGTAATCATTCCTGGTGAAGGTATGAGAGAGGGAGGTTCCTCACGGTTCCTCCCTCTTTTGCTATCCGGGGGTTTACTATAACAGCCTGAATAGCTGCTTATAAAACAAAGGCCATCAATATGTTATTGATGGCCTTTTTGTGCTCAGTAATGTCTTACTTTGAGCGTGTTAACGGGAAGCCAAGCTTTTCAAGGATCTCGTTTCTTATACCTTTCCTTTTCTCCATGTTAGCCTTTACATCATCAAGTGATGTAGGGAATGAGTAATCTTCAACCCATTGGGGAAAACTGTCAATGATAAATTGCGCGGTGCTCTTGATTGAACTCATTGTCTGTTGCAGGAACGCCTTGACCGGTCTTTGCCCCTCTTCCTCCTCGGCGGCATAAGACACCCTGCCGAAAACCGGGCAGCACATAAAACTGTACGTCAGGAAAAGAACCAGGAAAAACTGAAACTTCTTTTTCATTTGTCTATCCTCCTTTTAGACTTGTACTGTTGTTGGTTAATAAAAATAAGGGATCATTTTGCCTACTATTTCGGATTAATATAAAAAAAGCCGTTACACAGCAATAAGGTGATTAAAATGGACTTGTATACCCTGCGGTCAAGTTCCACTGAACTATTACTGTCCGCACCGTAAGCCTTTTTCCGGAAATCACCCGATATGGAAAGCAGAGATAGCAGGAGAGATGTGGAGAGGGAGAAAGCAGGAAAAACTACCGGGAAGGGAAAGGCTGCCTTTTGCAGAACAGGGAAAGGTCCTTTCCCTTCCTGAAGATCGGCAGGATGAAGGAGTAGATGCAATTATGAATAACAAGAGCAGGAGCATGAGCGGTCTATGGTTATTGGCATGTCTCTGTATCCTTTCCCTGGCCTGCACGGCAGCGAGAACTGCTGTGGCCGCGGACCTGTCCAGCAAGGAAAGGCTGGGCAAGCTCATCTATTTCGATGAGCGGCTCTCTGAGCCAAAGGGACAGTCCTGTTCAGCTTGCCATTTTCCGGAAAATGGTTTTAACGGCGCAGGAGACCCCAATATCGCCGTCTATGAAGGTGCGGTATCCGGCCGGTTCGGTTTTCGCAATCCCCCAAGCTCTGCTTATGCCTCCTTCAGCCCGCCGTTCCACTTTGGCAGGGAAGAAGGCGAATATATCGGAGGCCAGTTCTGGGACGGCCGGGCAAAAGACCTTGTGGAACAGGCGAAAGGGCCGTTCCTGAACCCGGTGGAGCAGAATAACCCAAGCGGAGAAGAGGTAGCCAGGAAGGTCTGCCAATCCCCGTATGCTGATCTCTTCAAAGAGGTATATGGGCCGAATGCCTGCGATGATCTCACCAGGGCTTACGATTATATAGCCGATGCCATTGCCGCCTATGAGTCCTCCTTTGAGTCGAACCGCTTCAGCTCAAAGTATGACTGGTACCTTAAAGATCCGGCCCGGTATCCCTTAAGCGAGCAGGAGGCGCGCGGTCGTTTGCTCTTCGAGACCAAAGGCAACTGCTTCTCCTGCCATCCGAATACGGCGGGGCCTTACTGCGACCAGCCCCTGTTCACCGACTATACCTATGATAATCTCGGTCTGCCGAAGAATCCCGATAATCCCTGGTACCGCATGTCTCCTTCTCTTAACCCCGATGGAGAAAACTTTATCGATTACGGGCTCGGAGATACAGTGAAAGATCCTGCCGAAAATGGAAAATTCAAGGTACCGACTCTCAGAAACGTTGCCGTTGCACCTCCCTATGGGCATAATGGTCTCTTCAAGACCCTGGAGGAGGTCGTCCATTTCTACAACACGGCCGGTATTCCGGGTATGTGGCCTTCTCCGGAAGTGCCGGAAAATGTCAATAGAAGCAAAATAGGCGACCTCGGCCTGAGCGAAGAGGAAGAAAAAGACCTGGTTGCCTTCCTGAAAACCCTGACAGACGGCTACGAACCAACAGACAGGATACAGGAAGGGGAGGGCGGGAAAAAATTACCAGGGATCAGCCTTGAGCGGCAAAGGTTGCATTGACTATGCGGGGGGTAATTAAAATAAGTACCTCCGAGTCCTCGGTTATTTTATCCTTCTTGCTGAAAATAAGATTGAGAATTGGTATATAACCCAAGATCGGTACCCGGGTGATCTTGTCGATCTCCCGTTTCTTCAGGAATCCTCCGATGGTGATAGTTTCCTGGTCATTAACCACGACGGTTGTAGTAACCGAGCGCTTGTTAATCAGGGGAAGACCATTGGCACCTGTCTCGACAAAATCACTCACCTCGGCCGGTTTTATCTTCACGGTAATGGTATTGTCTTCTGAAACAAAGGGGATGATATTGAGGGTGATCCCGGCCTTTATGGTCTGTACCGTCGTATATGAATAGGTGACCGGGCCGCTGGTGAGGGACACATACTGCTCAAGGCCGATATTGATGGTGGCCTCCTCCCCATCCATAGTGGTCACGTGCGGTGTAGCTCTGAGCGTGGCCTGGCCTTTCGCAACCAGTTCCTGGAGCTTGGCCGTTATCTGATCGGTTACGACGGATGATGAATTGAGGTAGCCGAAAGTTACCCCCAGCTCCTGCATGGACCCGGAAAATTTGCCCGATTGACCTGACCAGTCAATACCGAGGTTCTTCTTGGCTTCCGATGAAAGGTCCACAATGATGGCCTCAAGCCTTACCTGCTTGGGCAGGGTATCGACCTTGCGGATGTCGGCGAGTATTCTCTCCACCATCTCCGGGGATGCGGTAATGGTGAGCACGTTCCGCTCCTCATTCACCTGAATGGCTGAAGCAAAGGATGGTGAGATGAGCTTTACCAGTTCCCTGGCCTTGAGGAACTTTGGTTTGACGTATTCAGTCCGGCTTAAGTAATTGAATAGAGGGCTGCGGGAATCAGCCGAGCCGATGAGGTAGTAACCATTCATCTTCCTGAAGGTATACCCTCCTGCGCTCAGTATTATCTTGAGTACCTCCTCAAGCGGCAGGTTTTTGTACCGGACGGAAATAAAACCCTGTACCGTATCATCGGTAATCAGGCTGATGCCGGTCTCGGTAGCGATATTTCTGATGATTTCCCGCAGGTCGGTATCGTAAAATTCATTGCTCAGGAGTTTTTCCGGTGTGCTGGAAGAAGAGCCTGCTGTATTGGATGCCGGCTGAGATGCAGGTGTATCTGCCCTGGGGAGGGCTCCGGTTGTCGAGGGCCGATCGTTTTCTCCGGTAATCTCCTCAATCCTGGTTATATAATTCTGGGCCAGTTCAGTCAGGCTGCTGTTGGGATAATTTTCGGTAATTTCGAGGAATTTTGCTCTGGCTTCTTCATATCTTTGCTTTTGATACAGCTCTTTGCCTTTTTTAAAAACCGTATAGTCGCTCGATCTCCAGATTCCCCTCAGAATACCGCCGGATTGGGCCGGGGAATGGTGAGCATTCGATGGAGAGCCGCTGGATCGTGATTGAAAATTGACTGACCGCGGGCTGGATTGATACTTGGGGTCGGCAAGGTTTCGATAAGCACAACCGGAGAGAGATATCATAGATATCATAAAGGAGAGAGAAAGGTACAAGGTAATGCGCAGGGTATTGGGGAGAGAGAAAAATGGAGAACCTAATTTGCCGCTTCTGTCCATAGTGTAAACTCCATGCTGCTGATATTGTTGCTGTTTTTGTCACTGACTGTGGCTATGATCCGGGTGGAATATTTCTTCTTTCTCATCGAGGGTTGTTTACCCGATGGCCGGTATGCCTTGACATAGATATTCATCTCGCACGTTTTTGATTGGATTTCTTCGACGGAGGAGCACAGGTTTTTTCCGCTCATCCACCGCCGCCGAGGCCCTTGAATATCCGGCGGGGGTGAGCCTGAGGGCGCAATGGCGTAGAATGTGGGAAGATAATCCGCTGCTTCGCTGGAAAGATTTCCATCAGGAGTTTCTGACCTGAAGCTTATGGTTAGGGGGGGATTATTGGTTTCTCCCGACAGAATAATAGGTATGGTACTGGTGTATACTCCGGGAGATATGACAGTATCGAGCTGGAGGGTATCCTGGGTAAGGTGGGCAGCCAGCATTGGCCGCACAGTACCCGTAACCGCCAGGTGTCTGGTATTCAATGCCTGGCCGCAGGTTGCAGATCGGGCTCCAATAATCAACAAAAACGGAACAATGGTACTAACAATAAGAGTTTTCATTATTTAACGGTAAAATTTATCTTGGCTGTTGCTTTTTCTTTCCCGCCGTAATCGGTCTCGGCAAGGGCCAGGTATTTTCCGGGGATGAGCTTTCTGCCTGTGGTTGCTGTCATTCTTCCCGTTGTTTGCGGAAGAATGGCCCTGGCTTCAAGTTTAAGATCTATCTGTTCAACCTCATGGTTATACATATCCCTGATGATGACTCTGCCTTTTGGCACAAGGTGCAGCGGGCTTTTATTCCTGAGCTCCAGAGCAAACTCTGCCTTCCCCCCTGTGCCGTTCGATCGTTTGAACGTAGCTACCTCGGCTGTTGACTCAACCTGCCCCGGGATAGCAGTAATCACCTCAACCTGCTTTTTTTCAATCCGCTGTGCTCCGGTATTTCCGGTTCCTTCAATAACAACCAGCGAATATTTATCTCCAGGCTGGGCCGAAGCAGGCAGGGTAATCGTAAACGGTATACTCTGAGAGAGCCTCGGTCCGATGGTATAATTCATCTCTTGCAGCGCTATCCAGTTTGAAGATGAATAGGGTGTCGAGCCCTTCTCCTTGACAATGGTTCGTCCATCAGGGCTGTATCCAAGATCTTTCACCGAGAGGGTTATCGTAATCGGCTCCTGGGTAAGATTCGTGACGGTAAAGACTGAAGACCTCACCCCACCGGCCTGACCCTTGATCTCGATGTTTGTCGGTCTTACTTCGAAGGATTGATTATCAGCCGGCACCCTGGAGGCGAAAGCCGGGTCTTTGGTAATGGCTATCTTTTGCCTGGCCGAAAGGCTTCGCCTGCCGTATTTTAAGGCAACCATGGCTGTATATTCACCAGGGGCGAGCGGTTTATTTACTTTCCCCAAAAAAGCCACCCGTGCACCAGGGAAAATTTTTTGGTTTTCATCTTTTTTCCGGTTGAGATCCTTTGATTTCTGTTCTTCCTTTTCCCTCACTTTCTTTTTTCTCTCAAGCGATTCGGTAGTGAGATGGACACTGGTGACGATCCTGCCTGCGGCATCCTGCAGGGTCACCTGTCCTGTGGCCGTGAAAACAGCCTCTGATTTATTCACCATAACCGCTTCTATGGCAGGTGAGCCGTCTTCGAGCTTTTTTATCCCGATTCTATCCAGTTCCGCCTGCTCTATGACCGGTTTTCCCCTGACTTTCAGATGAAGGGTAACGGCATACCTCACCCGGATGGTTATCCCTTTGACCTTTTTCTCCGAGCCGGTTTCAACCATTATGGCCGCTGTTTTACTCCCCGAGCTGGTGGCGGGAACCAAAATTTCACCTTTGACCTGGACAATTTCTCCAGCAGGTATGGTGATCTCGGATTTTGCCAGTTTAATCCATTGGGCACATGAATAGGGATTTTTGCCGACCTCGACAAAATCCATGCTTCCATCCTCTTTTTGCAGAGCATCGAACAGGGTGAGATGGACAACGGCATCTTCGTTCGGCGAAGTAGAATAGATTTCAATTTCGAATTCACCCTTTTTATTCGGGGAAAGCTCAAGATCCAAAGTCAGCGGTTTTACCCCGATACTTCCCGCAGCCTGAGATAATGCAGGATATATCAGGGAAAGGAGGCACAGAAGCAGCAGGAGATAGAGGCTGTATTGTGCATGCCGAAAGGTAGTTTTTCCTGTCATAAGGACCTTTACAAATCGTGGTATTTCTCCCGCGGAGACGCTGAGACGCAGAGGATATTATTTTCAGTCATTCTCTGCGCCTCTTGCGTCTCTGCGGGAGATCATTCTTCCATCCTTAATAGAAATAAGGAAGCGGGGAGGAGAACTTTCCCCTTCCCCCCTTTCAAATCCCAATTTTACCTAAAGTGCTGACACCGTTAACGTAATACCGGCGGCATAATCTCCAGCCTGCTGATCGGAAATCTGATCACCTGTCCTTGCCCAACCAAGTATCGAATAGTCCTCAACGGTACATGCTCCCTGGCTGCTGAAAAGTGCTCCCACCGGTGCCCAGGTATCGTCCCGGTTCGTATAGCCAAGATCACTGACTTCGTCCTGAACGAGGTACTTGGTCTGGAGAGTCGATTGCCCATTCGATGCCGCCAGGTCATCCGCTTTGAATTCAAGGTTGACTATCGTGTTGGTTTCGACCCTGAATATCGAATGATTTTTCGGCCCTATCGTCTGGTTGGCCTGTCCGGTAAATGCTCCGAAATTCATATGCTGGGCCACGATATCAATTTGAGCATACTCTGCAACTGTCCCGTTAACAATGATGTTCTCCACATCAGACTGGGCGAAAGCAGACGAACCGCAAAGCACGACAACTCCTGTCACTACCACAGCAGCAGCGAGGAGAGATAGTAACGGTACTCTTTTCTTAACCTGTTTCATGTATTTCTCTCCTTATCGATCAAGGTCGATATCTTACCCGGCCACTGTTATGGTAATTACGGAGCCGTATTCACCAGCTTCCTGAGCGGAAATAGCACCGGTTGTTCCCGTGATGGTAACTGAATGGTCCCCGTTGTGCTGGACATCGACATCAATGCTTGATGTACCATCGATAGTAACCTCTGTAGTAATAGTACCGCCATTCATATGGGTCAGCGGAGTTGCAGTTACTGATACCGTAGCCGCACAGTTTGTCTCGACATGAATGATGTTCGTATCGGACAACGATTCATTCGCCGCACCGGAAAAAGCGAGTTCCATCGCTGATAAATCACCAGTGATTTCAGCATATTCCAATACGGTAGCTGTGACATTGATTGTCTTGCTATCCAGGTCTACAGCCTTTGACATTCCCGAAAAACCAACTAAGACGATTGCAGCCAGTAATGCAATTACATATTTTTTCATAGTTTATTCCTCTTAGGTAAGATAGTTATTTTAAAAAACTGATATTATTGTTGATTCGCGCAGCATGACAAATTTGAAATTCCTGAATAACCTTGATCTTTCTCATCCACCTCCTTTCTCAGCCGGTACGGAAGGCTTTTTGTTGGGCAGAATTTCATAGCTCAGGTATACAGGTAATAACAATCTCCCCCCGATAGTCTCCTGCCGCGTCCTGTAATCCGGTCTTTAATCTGAAACTAAGCTCAGTGGTAACGGTTTTTTCCTTATTATCAGGCTGATGTCCTGATGGCTGTTCGAGAATCACCACATCCGATTCGAGGCTGTAATAATTTCCATTGCCCGGGTTCACCGAGAGCCTGTCAGCGGAAATATTACTGTACTTGCCCACAAGGGAAGTGGCATGTGCCTTGACAATAAATCCATCTTTTGATTTGACCGTAAGAAGAATGGTACTGTCAGCATCGCATTCCTTCCGGGACCGCATACCGGAAAAATGGATCTCCTGAGATGATAAGGTCACATTGACCATAGTCTCCTTGGTAACCTCCTCCATCTTGGAGGAGGGGGCAAATTCGGCCCCTGGCACCGGCGCATCGATAATTAACCTTACGTGGATGGTCGGGATTGTCATGTCCATATCGACTGAGTAGATATTCCCCTCATAAACGCCCGGTTTTTCATGGCCGGTAGCCATGTACCTGAACTGTATGGCCGCCACATCGAGAGGAGGGGGCTCTCCCCCATCACCTTTTCCGACAAGCCTTGGCAACTCAAGGCTTTCAAATCCATTGGTGTATGGAGTTTTCATCAGCAGCCGATCAGGCATTATGTTCCCTGACGGACCGGTTACTATACCGGCCAGATAGCTGAAAACCCATCCTCCGGTGCCTGACTGAAGAACAACCCGCACGGCTGATATATCAGGTTCAATCATGCCCGTCTGGCCGCTGATAAAATGGAAGCTGATAAGGTCATGAGAGACGGTTATCTTGATACCCGGTTCTGTCGAACACCAGGCGGTTGACATTGTCAAACAAAGATAAAGCACAACGCCGGGGATTTTCAGGCGCATGAATAATCCTTTTTCTTGATTCCAATTGTTGAAGATCTTAGATGGAAAAACTTTGGGACAGGAGTTTTTTAAATAATGAAAAATAAAGACAGGACCTTTCCGAGGTGAAAGAATGGGACAACGATGTCAGAGGGTCCTTTTTGATTGACTCTAACTTACTGTTTTGTTATTCTCGGTTGGAAAAAAGTTTCCTGATTTTTATTCCAACCTTATAACTAATATTCAGCCGTTCCTGCCTCCTCCAGGTTATTTATTCATATTTTTATGGCTGGATTTGGTTATGGTAGAGACTCATTATTTTACTGCCGGGTTTTGCTTTCAAGTAATTTGGGTAATATTAATGCAAAATTCATTCCATTATTAGATATTCTTTTATTGAAATAAGATACTCGGTATGTTACTACTTTAATTTCAGCAGGATGCCAGGCTGAGGATTATAATTGCCTTGTGACTGCTTACTGGTTATAATATAATATTCTTTTTATATTTGCACATTTTATGCAGCAGATTGCACATATTATGAAAAATATTTCATATTTAATTAACCAGTATTTCCAGAGGGGATATTGGTACGCCATTACTCCAGATATTCCTGGAACTTTCCTGCTTATTATGGACCCTGAACAGTTTTCAGAATCCTGAAAGGAGGTACCTATCTGCATGGCAGATTATCGGCAAGCTTACAGAACTATCATGGATGATCATTTTCCTGAAACCATGACCATTACTTTCGGCAACCAGACTCTGGTTTATCAGAAACGGACCTGGAAGATTCTCGACGAGGGAGAATTGATCGAAAAGGGTTTGCGCTATGGAGAAAACCCAGGCCAGGAAGCGGCCTTATACGAATTGGTCAACGGGAATCTGGTGCTCGGAGAGTGCAAGTTTATCGACCCTCAAAAGGGCCTGGTCAGTGCGCTGAGTGAGGAAAATTTGCTGCAATTCGGCAAACACCCCGGCAAAACCAACCTGACTGATGTTGACAATGCTCTGAATATCCTGCGATATATCAACCGGAAACCAGCCGCCTGCATCATGAAGCATAATAATCCCAGCGGTGCGGCTTACGGAGAGACAATTGCCGAGGCCTATGCCAGGGCCAACATGGCTGACCGGATCGCGGCCTTCGGCGGATGTGCGGCTTTTAACCGGCCGGTTGACAAATCCTTGGCCGAAGAGATTGGCCGTAATTACCTTGAGGTGGTTGTAGCCCCTGAGTATGAAGAGGGCAGTGTGGAGATCCTCAGACAATGGAAGAACCTGCGGATTATCCGGCTTGACCGTATCGACCTTCTGGAACAATACCGGAACCTGCGGTTTGTGGACTTCAAGAGTCTGATCGATGGCGGCATCATTGTTCAGCAGTCTCCTCTGAATATCATCTATTCCAGGGATGACTTAAAGCCGGCCGCATCCAGGTATCAGGGAAAAGAATACCGGATCGAACGTCTGCCCACGGAACGGGAATATGATGACATGCTTTTTGGCTGGGGAGTGGAGCAGGGGATTACCTCCAACTCGGTCATTTATGTCAAGGATGGAGTAACCGTGGGGATCGGTACCGGAGAGCAGGACCGGGTGGGAGTCGCTGAAATAGCCATTTTCAAGGCCTACACCAAGTATGCGGATGCCCTGTGCTTTCAAAAGCATGCTGTCCCCTACAAAACCCTGGAAATGGAAATTGCCGGCGGGAAGCGGCCGGTCAGCGATAAGGAAGAAATTGACCGGCAGGTGAGAGCGGAAAAAGGGAACCTGATCGGATCAGTGATGGTCTCCGATGCCTTCTTCCCCTTCCGGGATGGTGTGGATGTTGCCATCCGCGAGGGAATCTCAGGCATTGTGCAGCCCGGAGGATCCCTGCGGGATTTTGAAGCCATTCAGGCCTGCAACGAGGCCAGGCCGCAGGTGACCATGGTCTATACCGGGCAGCGGGCTTTCAAGCATTAGACCACCTGGGGGATGGATCATAAGCCGAAAAACTCTGGGCAGGCAATCCGAGGCAGGCCGCTCTTGACAGCGGCCTGTGAGGGGCAATATAATAAGTTAGATATTTCCTATGGCTTATATGATGTATTTACCTTTTATTAAAATTGGAAAGTATGGAGACAGTGATGCTGCCTAAAAGTCTGAGACTGAATTACCAGGATTACATCCTTTTTCCTGATGACGGGAAGCGGCATGAAATCATTGAAGGAGAGCATTATATGGCCCCGTCCCCGAATGTCCGGCACCAGAGTATTTCCAGAAACCTGGAATTCGTTATTAACCAATATGTTGAAGAGCACGATCTAGGTAAAGTATTTGATGCCCCGATGGATGTGATTCTGTCGGACGAGAACATTGTCCAGCCTGATATTCTCTTTATCTCAAAGAAGAATTACGGAATTATTACAACTCAGAATATTCAGGGAGCACCGGATTTACTCATTGAAATTCTGTCGGAATCGTCTCGGAGACTGGACCGGCTCATCAAAATGAAGACCTATGGCAAGTTTGGGGTGGAGGAATACTGGCTGGTTGACCCGGCTATCGATCAGGTTGAGATATTCAGAATGAAAAAGACCGGCCTGAAGCTGCTGAAAACTTACCAGGGATGTCAGGAACTGGTATCCCCTCTTTTCCCCGGCCTGAAGATTGATCTCAAGAAGGTGTTCGAGGAATTTTAACTCCTTCCGGCCACTCTGCCTTCTGGCCATTGATCACTTGCTTTTCACTTGATAAGTCGCCGGTGCATTCTCACCAATGCCAGAGGGAAGAAAATGAGTGTAAAAATCAGGAGGTAGGCAACATTCCAGAGCAGGCCGGGACTGATCAGTCCGAAGCTCAAAGACCTCGTAAGCTTCACCAGGTGGGTCAGGGGAAAAAAGAGAGAAAGCCTTTGACCCCAGCGGGGCAGATTATCGATCGGAAAGAAGGTCTCACTGAAAAGAAACATGGGAGTTATGAGCAGGAATACGGGAATGTTGAATATTTCAATATTTGGTATGATACTGGTGATGAACATGCCGAGAGATCCGAAAGCAAAGCCGCCGAAGAAGGACAGCGGCAGGATGAGAATGCCCTGCGGATAGCGAATGAAGCCGAGCAGGCTGATTACCGTCAGCATGATCAGGGTGGCGATGGCTGATTTGGTCGCACCCCACATGATTTCTCCGGTAATGATTTCTTCCAGGGAGAGAGGCGTGGCCAGCATGGCGTCAAAGGTTTTTTGATAGTACATTCTTACGAAAGAAGTGTAGGTATTTTCAAAGAAGGCATTATACATGATATTGACTGCAATCAATGCCGGAGCAATAAAGCTGATATACGAGACCTGAGAGCCGTGATAGGGAACCTCTCCGACCAATGAGCTTAATCCGACCCCAAAGGCCAGTAAGTAGAAAAGCGGTTCGAGAAGCGGCGGGAGGAAGCTGACTTTCCAGGTTTTTCGGTAAACGTCCCAGTTTCGCTGCCAGACCCGGATAAACCGTCTTGAGATATTGAAGGGTGATACTGCCATCATCATTCTCTGTCTCATTCTTTTCAGCCCTCTGATTTTATTCTCTCAACTCCCTGCCGGTCAATTTGAGAAACACATCTTCCAGAGTAGCCATGCGCAGGATGCAGTTCTCTTTGGTATAATTATCGCATATCCGGTGGAACAGTTTGTCACTCTCCCTGCACTGGCTGTAGACGATCAGGCGATGGCCCAGATCTTCATGTTCCAGGTTCTGGGCCTGGACAAAGGTTCGCAATTCATGGCTTGGGCCATCGACTTCGATAACAGCATGGCCCACGTGGTTGCGGATAAGCTCACCGGGCTTGCCCTGCACCAGGATCCGGCCATGATCCATGATAATCAGCCGGTCGCAGAGGCGTGAGGCTTCCTCCATATAGTGGGTGGTCAGCAGAATGGAAAGACCTTTTGATCTGAGCTCTTCCATCCGTGCCCAAACCTGATGACGGGATTGAGGATCAAGGCCAGTGGTAGGCTCATCGAGAATTAAAAGGTCCGGGTCATTGATCAGGGCGCGGGCCAGAACCAGCCTGCGCTTCATTCCACCTGAAAGCTCGACCACTTCAGCGTCCTGCCGGTGATCGAGAGCGATAAACTCAAGGAGACTGAGAGCTTTGGCGCGGGCCAGCTTCCCGGGAATATTGAAATACCGGGCAAAGGTTTCCAGGTTTTCCAGCACACTCAGGTCCGGATCGAGGCTGTCCTCCTGCTGGCAGACCCCGATACGGGCTCTGATCTCACGCCATTTTTGGGTTATGTCGAGGCCGAAGACCTTCAATCTGCCGCTGGTTATGGGAGAAAACCCATAGGTCATGCGAATCGTCGATGTCTTTCCGGCCCCATTGGGGCCAAGTATGCCGAAACACTCCCCAGGATAGACCTGAAAGGAAATACCGTCAACAGCTACAAGACTATCGAATGCCTTTCTCAAATTTTCCGCTTCAATAATGTAGTGCACGCGACGTTCCTTTAGGATCGTCTCTCCCGTTCAAAGATGATTAAGGAAAAAAATTTTTTACCCCTGAGCTTTATAAGCTATCAAATTTATCGTATCTTTATTGCAAAATACCGCCGATCATAATGGATTTGAAAAATTCTGTCCTCCAGAAATCCCCTATTATTATGGCGAGAGAGAAAAAGTTTAGCATACAACGGCAGAAATAGCTATCCAGGTTACGAATGTATGCTCTATTCAAGGAAATTCGGCGATGAAATGCTGTATAAAGGTTTCTGTTGCACTATAATAATGAACTGAATTTTTGAATTTGACGCGCTTATTTAAAGTTAGTATATTGTTAATAATAGAAATATGCGCTTGTATATTGGTCAATTACCTGTTCCCGGAGGTTCTCGACAAAACATCTTACATGTATCCCAAATTAAAGGAGATAGAATCTACAAAAAAGGTATCAATTTCCGGTTTATTTTTATCATTATCAACCACAATATTTATGGCACTAACGAGTTAGGAGGTAAAACTATCGTACTTGAAAAATCCATAAGCGAATTATGTTAAGCTGCCCCAGCATCAGCGAATATCCTCTCTATGTATAGGTTTTTGAGTGGGAAGGAAGGGAAAATGAAAACCATGAAAAAAATGTTAGTCATGTATGCATCCTGTGGGCTGGTAGCACTATTGGCAGGAGTATTGACCACGTATATTCCTTCTGAGGCGACTGTTCATGATACCCACCTGAGGAAGAGTGGTTCCCTGGATCCAAGAGACCCTCGTGGGGCGAATCTTACCTGTACTGACTGCCACCAGGCACATGGCTGCTCGAATGGTGCCCCGGGCATGCTGAAAGATTGTTTACCATTAGCTCAAACTACCATCTGTGACCCCTGCCATAGTCCGGGCGGTGCCTTCGATGGCGCGAATGATCCCGTGATTGGAGCCAAGGCTCATTGGCGGGATGGAGGGGTGTATGATTCGGGCCAGGGACGGCAGGTATTAAAGCCCGGCCTGGAAAACTGGTGTGCCGGCTGCCACGATGATGGCAATGCAACCTGTCTCGGGGTGTCGGCTCCGAACGTAATGGGGGATAATGCCACCTACGGCTATAATATCACCGGCCATAAGATTGCCTGCACTTCCTGCCACAATGCAGCCGGGAGGCACATGGATGGTCAGGCCAGAACCTACACCCATGACTCGAATCCCTGGGATACCGACGATTCTCAGAACTACCAGAATGGGTATCGGCTTGCAGCGCGGATGATCATCCCCTTATTCACCGGCCCTCAGGCAGGAACCGTTCAGGACCGGTACGCTCTCTGCTATGGGTGCCATGATTTTGCCAAACTTTTGGGAGCAACCTCACCCTATCAGACCAATTTTCAGGACGATTCGATCAACCGTCATGTGTACCACTTAAGCTCAGGGCGCACGGCCTGGGATTCTGACTGGGATTATTTACAGGTGCCGGATGAGATCATTATCGACAATACGGGTGCGGCCTTTTCGGGTGAAGGATGGCAGATAGACAATACCCTCACCGGGTATTATGGAACCGATTATGCCTGGCATCTTGCAGGCAGTGGAAGCTGCACGGCGGCCTGGACTCCGCAGATTCCCATGAATAGAGCCTACAAGGTCTATGTCCGCTGGCCTGTTTCCTCGAGCTGGGCCAGCGATGCACAGTATACCATTGTCTATAATGGCGGAAGCATCGTACAAACCCTCAATCAGCAAATCGGCGGAGGAATGTGGAATCTCCTTGGCTCTTTCTCCTTTATTCAGGGGACCTCCGGATATGTCCAGCTTTCAGATCTGGCCAGCGGCCCTGTGGCTGCCGATGCGGTCAGGTTCGGCGACCCTATTATGGATTCCCGGATCAGTTGCCCGGCCTGTCATAATGTGCATGGATCTTCCGATCCGGCCATGATTCGCCACGGGGAGCTTATCAGCACCCCCGGCACTCAGGACAAGTCGCCAGCCTTGAGCTTTCGCTGGTACAAGGAGGATGGCTATACTCCAACCATTTTTGGCGATGAGAGCCGCTTTGGCGATATGCCTGTCCTGGGTGGTGTCGGAGGCGGAAACCTGGAAGACAGCAAGGTCTGTGCCGGATGCCATGCCGGACCGGCACCGATCAAATATGACCGGGTTTATCAGACCGTGGCCATGCCGCAAGGGTCCTGGGCCAAACCTTCTCTTCCTCCTTCGGTGCGGCTTTTGACTCCCGGACCGGGCAGCAGTGAGGTAGCAGTGGACACTAATCTCAGCTTCCTCCTCCTTTCCAATGGAGAGAATGACCTTGATCTGACCTCTGTTACCATATCCCTGACGGGTACACTTTCTTACTCCCAGACATATCATTTCGGGGACAGCCCGCTGGTGATTACTCCGGTATCCGGCAGATCTCAGTGTTATACGGTGGTCGTAAATCCCGAGTGCAATTTCGGCGATCAGGAAACAATCACCGTGACAATATCGGCTCAGGATATAGCTGGCCACAGCCTGACATCTCCCTCCTGGTCTTTTGAGGCGGGGATATCGTCTCCTGTTATCTGGAGGAGCCCAATGGGAGTGCATTCGGAAAGTCTCTTCTACTCCCCGGAACGGTTGATCGATGATCATCCGGAGACGGAAAATGTTGAATCTCCTTTCCCTGATCACTGGGTGATCTATGATTTGGGACAGAGCTGTCAGGTAGGCCAGATCCGTCTTCTCCTTTCATCTTCCAGTGTTCGGCTGTGGACGATCTGGGTGGGTGATGATCCCGCTGCCTTTGGATCTGCGGTCAAGACGGATTGGCCGGCAGCAGTGACAGGCGATCCGCCCGAACTTCCTCAGTGGGTGAGTACTTCTTTTCCTCCCGTACAGGGAAGATACCTGAAAATCTTCACTGGAAGAGGGTATTTATCCAAAGACACCATCAGGGAAATAGATTTTGCTGAAAACTAAGCCTAAATAGGGTATTATTACCAATAACAGAAGGAGAATCGCTCATGAAATGGTTTATAATGCGAAATATCGTAAGCAGCATGGTTATCGTGCTGATAGGGCTTTCATCCCTGGAAGCTGCCACCATCGTCGTTCCCTCTCCGGGCAGGAACACCATTCAGGAGGCAATCAATCAGGCGCAGGAAGGAGACACCATTGTGATCTCCCCCGGAAGGTATCAGGAAAACCTGATCATTGACGGGAAATCTATCAATCTTGAGAGTAAAAATCCCGGAAAAGCCGCCATACTCGATGGAGGAAATAAAGGCCCCTGCCTTATCCTCAAAAACGGCAGCAGCGGGAAAATTCAGGGTCTGATCATCCAGAACGGGAATGCAGGGGGCAATAAAGGCGAAGGAGGAGGTATCGCCTGCTACCAGTCCAATCCGAAAATAGTCCGGAATACCTTCAGAAATAATGTAGCTGATCAGGGACTGGGAGGGGGAATTTTCTGCTGCCAGTCAGCTCCGGTCATTGATAAGAACGCGTTTTACAACAATCGGGCAGAGCAGGGCGAGGGATCGGGGATTTTCGCTTTCCGATCAACGCCGGTCATCCGTTACAATACCTTTGTCGAAAACCAGGCCGAGCAGGGCGAAGGCGGAGCGATTTCCCTCCTTGAATCAACCGGGCAAATCAATGACAACTCCTTCATGAACAACCTGGCTAATCAGGGAAAAGATGTTTATTTGCAGCATTCAAAGGGGAATATGAAAAATAATCTGCATGGAAACGGCACAGACCCCTACAAGGAGGCTGTTTTTCTGAATCAATCCACCTGGTAATTAACACAAGGGTTATTCACCGGATTGTTGTCATTTTTACCATCTCCTCTTTCGTAGTTACGAATTTACCTTACCACGGGAGAGGAGATTTTTTTTATACCTTTCTCCGGTGTAGCTCTGCTGGATGGCGGAGCCGATCCGGAAGAGAGGGAGAAAATCATACGTTAAGGAGGAGATACAGGTTATGGAAGTCGATACGCTGCTTGAAGAGCTTATCATGGTGCCTGGTGTAAGCGGGTATGAAGAGCCGATCAGGAAAAGGATCAGGGAATTGACCGAAGACTGCCTTGACCGGCTGGAAATTGATGCCCTTGGTAATCTCATCGGTACCAGGGAGGGGCAGGGAAAAGGCCATATCGCCTTTTTTGCCCACATGGACGAGCTTGGTCTGGTGGCAGCTAATATTACTCCGGAAGGATTTATCCGCTTTAAAAAGATGGGTGGTATTGACGACCGCATCCTCGCATCGAGGCAGATGAGGCTTTTTACCTCACAGGGTGTTGAAATTCCGGGAGTCGTAGCCTGGGTTCCACCGCATATGGCCATTGAGGGGCAAAAAGAGCTGGATAAGGTAGTCCCCTGGCAGAATCTGGTTATCGATGTCGGAGCCCGCAACGCGGAAGAGGTCAGGGCGATGGGAATAAAGATCGGTGATCCGATCGTCTTTGCCAAGCAGCTATCCAGGCTGGCCAATAACCTTGTGGCTTCACGGGGTATCGATAACCGGGCTGGCTGTGCGGCCCTGATCACGGTGATCCGGAGCATGAAGGGTATTCAGCCTGGGCCGAAGATCAGTTGTGTCTTTACCACGCAGGAGGAAAGCGGCCTGCGGGGGGCTGCCGTGGCCGGAAGCCGGATCAGGCCTGACAGCGCTTTTATCATCGACACTGCCAGTGCTCCTGATTTTCCCGGTGTGCCGGATATCTACCGGGGGCAGTTTCAGATAGGCAAGGGGCCGTTATTACGGCTTGTCGATAGCCGGATGGTGACCCATCAGGGCTTGCGGGAGTATGTTGAAAAAATCGCTTCGGAAAAGAATATCCCCCTGCAACTGGGAGTAGTCGGAGGATCAACCGATGCGGCAGCCGTGCAACTGGCCGCAGACGGGATACCGGCTCTTGCGGTCTGCATTCCGTGCCGGTATACTCATGCCACGGTTGAAACGCTCTCGCTTGATGATCTTCGGACAACAGTCGATCTGATGAAGGAGATTATTGATAAATACCACTAAGGAATTATAGTATGTCTTGGAAAAAATTTAAAAACTATGTATAATAGTAACTACTTAGGCACAAAGGGACAAAGGCACAGAGGCACAAAGTTACCTTTGGTTATTTTGTGCTCAACTGTCCCATTACAGTGCTCAATATGCATTGTATCTTTTTCCCCTTTGTGCCTGTGTAGTTACGTATAATAAATTCGCTCATATATGGTAGCCATCACACTGTTTGGATCTGATGCCTTTAGCGAAGTGAAAATCCTATAGAGGGGAGAAATATTACTGTGTTGTCTTACCAATATGAGCGAATAAATTATAAAAGTCACTGTATAAAAATGGAATGCACTATGGTGATAAGGAATTGTCAAAATGCTTAACCAGCAAGCTCTGCATGAGCTTAAGGAGTTGCTTGTCAAAAACTTCCCGGACTATATTGATAGAGTGATCCTTTTTGGTTCACGTGCCCGGGGAAAGGCACACAGGTATTCTGATTATGATATCCTTGTCATTTTAAAGAAAGCCTATGACTGGAAGCTCAAGGACGAGATCTACGACAAAACCTGGGAGATCGATTATAAGTATGATATTTTGACAGATATTAAACTCATTTCAAGTGAAGAATTAAAAACTATTAAAGGAAAACAGCCATTCATTTTGGATGCACTGGAAACAGGGCTTGTCCTATGACCTTAACGAATGAAGATCGAGAGGTATTAATCACCAACTATGTAAACAAAAGCAGGGAAACCGTTGGGAAGGTAGAGTTCCTGATTGAACACAATGAATTATCCCTGGCTGTAAACCGTATCTATTATGGGATTTATTACATTCTCTCGGCATTAGCGGTCAAATATCAATTCAAGACAGCTAAACATGCACAGTTAATTGGCTGGTTTAATAAACAATTCGTGAAAGAGGGTATTGTTGATAGCAGGTATGGCAAGTTAATAAGGAAAGCATTTGAAAACAGGATGGAAGGTGATTATAGCCTATTTTTTGACTTATCCAAAGAGGAAGTGGAGCAATCTTTTGGAGAGATGAAAGAAGTAATAGCTGAAATCCAGAGGTTGATTTGAGGCAATCACCATGATCCCCCCAATATTGTCTCACCCACTCCTGCAAGTCAGGAATTCGTCCATGAATTATCGAAAAAATATCCTTCTGACCGGACGTCCCGGGATCGGGAAAACAACCCTGATCCATAAGATCCTCTCGATTATCAACGGGAAAGGCAGGGAAGGGAATGCCGCGGGATTCTTCACTGAAGAGATCAGAGAGGGAGGGGCAAGGAAGGGGTTTCGGATTAAGACTCTTTCCGGCGATGCAGCCTTGTTGTCTCATGTCACGATAAAGTCTCCGTATCGTGTGGGAAAATATGGGATAAATCTGGAAGAATTCGAGCGGGTGGCTATTCCATCGATCGACATCAGCCAGGAGGGAACAGCAATTATCGTGATCGATGAAATCGGCAAAATGGAGTGCTTTTCACCGGTTTTTCAGCAGAAAACCGTTGAGGCTTTAAATTCAGGGAAAAGAGTATTAGCCACCATCGCTTTGAAGGGGGATGGTTTTATCAGCTCCCTTAAAAAACGCCCCGATGTGACTCTGATCCAGGTAACCGAGGCCAACCGCAACCAGCTTCCCGGTGTTCTGGCTGAGGAATTAACGCGATTGTAAAAAAGTTTTCGATCATCAGTTTTTTTCCACTGACCACTGATCACTGGCCACTGACCACCGCTCAAAGCCCCAGCCAGTGTCTATATCGGAAAAAGGCCAAGATAGCAATAGTCCATATCATCAGTGCAAGAAGTATAGCTATATTCGCGTTGAGAGAGGTTTTCCTCAACAGGAAGTAGAGAGGAATGAGATAAGCGAACATAAGCGGCAGAAATACTATATCGCTCCTGATCGTATCCGTCAGAGCATCGTGGCCGCTCTCATTGCCCACGATGAATGAACTGGTCAGGGTAACGATTGGCGCGGCCAGGAGAATCCCGGCCAGGGTAGTATCACCTTTATGGGCCAGATATGATACCCCGACAACAATACTGCCTCCTGCTAAAAACTTCACCACATACTCCAGAACCGGAATTTCCATCTTCTGATACCCTCGTATGGTTCAAAGTTGTAACAAACCTGTGAAAGGGCTGGGGCTCTTTCCTGGTACACGGTATACTTTATGTTTCGGTTATTGGCCAATGGAGGGTTTAGTTTGGCCTTTCAGACAATAATTGTGCGGTGATGGTCGGTAAGTTACTTAAGTCGCCCTTATCGATAAATTTGTCAATTATACCGCTTCCGATAGACGACTTGACTTCATCTTCGACAAAATGGGGGGGATATCCTGAGATAAGGACAATCATCGTATTGGGATTAACTCTTTTTATCTGATTTGAGATATCGGAAGTGTCGAGGTCCGGCATTTCGAGGTCCACATATACCAGATCAGGAGTCTCCCTGGTGATGATGGATAATACATCTTCTTCATTCTGGGCTACAAATGTCTGATATCCGCTCTGGTCAAGAATATCCTTGAAAACGGTACAGAGAGCAATATCGTCATCTATAATAAGGATCTTTTGCCTTTTTTTATTAGTTGGGTTGTTAAGGAACATAGCTCGATAGTATCATTACACCGTGGTGGAGCTCAAGCTCATGATTTTTTGGCTGTTACTTTATAATCCGGCATCGGTAATGTCAAGAGAAAACACTCGAATAAATAGACGAGGGACCTTGAGGAAAAATTATCATGATTCTTCAGAAAGGGGCTCATCAGCTTTTCGGATTTAAGGAGAGTGCCGCCAGCACGGGCATCAACGATATTCACTCCGGAAAGTTATCCCAAAAGGTCAATTAACCGCTGTTTTTCTTCCTCTGTTGCCTTTTCAATTTCATCGAGGAGATGATCAATTTTTTTCCGGAAATCGCTCCTGTCGAGTTGATTGCCCATTTCATTGATTTTTCTTATGGCATCGTCGAGAAGCTCCTGCTTTTCCTGGATGTTTTTCACCTCTTCCAGGTATTTTGCCTTGGCCAGACCAGTAGCCTTACTTGCCCTGGCCTGGAAAATATCCACTTTGAGGTTAAGTTTTTGCAGTGTTGAAGATAATTTTTCGCTGTATTCCTCCTGAAGAGATTTGGTTTTCATCGGTTATCTCCCTGGCTGTTTGAATTACCCGGCTTTCAAAAGCCGGAAGTCAGGAGCAGGATAAAGGCTGTTTTTCAGGATCCGGAATTCTGACTCCTGTCTCCTCCCTAAAACATTTATCGATCTTCAGGCTTGAACTCTTTATCTATTTCGGCAGGATTGAAAAGATACGCTCATCTGAATTTTACTTTAACTTGTCCTCCATTTTTGATATACTTTGTCTACGGCTATTTAATCCAATACAGAAAGGGATTCTTATGTACGAAGTCAGTGATATTAGAAAGAACCTCAAAATTCAGATAGATGGAGAACCGTATATTGTCGTGGACTTTCAATTTGTCAAGCCTGGCAAAGGAAATGCCTTTACCAGGACCAGGCTGAAGAATATGATTACCGGAAATGTCCTTGACCGGACCTACAAGTCGGGTGAAAAACTTGAGCCTGCTCAACTGGAAGAGCATCCCATGCAGTTTCTCTACTCTCAGGAAGGTATGTATCATTTTATGAATACCGAAAACTACGAGCAGATCGAGATGGAAGAATCCCAGGTTGGAGATGCCAAGGATTACCTGATCGAAAATCTCAACGTCAATGTGCTCGTTTTCAACAACCGGCCTATTGCCATAAACCTGCCCAACTTCGTAGAGCTCGAAGTGGTCGAGACCGAGCCCGGCTTTAAGGGAGATACGGTCAGCGGAGGCAATAAACCGGCTATCATGAACACCAGGGCCAGGATCCAGGTACCGATATTTGTCAACAGCGGAGACCGGATCGTAGTCGATACCCGGACCGGTCAGTATGTCGAGCGGGCGAAAAAGTAGGGGTGGACAGACTCTTTCTGTCTTTTGATAAGCATGATCCAGCCTGAAATGCATTTCTTTCGTCATCAGATGCTGCGAAGCATTCGCAACTTTTTTGAACAGCGGGGGTACCTGGAAGTTACCACCCCTGTTCTCGTTCGCTGTCCAGGAATTGATCCCCATATCGATGCTATTTCCGCAGGGAAGAATTTCTACCTGGCAACCTCTCCGGAGCTGCACATGAAGCGGCTGCTCGGCTGCGGCCTGGAAAAAATCTATCAGGTTACCCATGCTTTCCGGTCCGATGAGGCCGGGAAATACCATAATTGCGAATTCTCGATTCTGGAGTGGTATGAGACGGGAATAAATTATCAGACCCTGATGGAGATGACAGAGTCTCTCATCCAAACCGTCGATGGAGAGATGGGCAATTGTCTGGACAGAGCACCTCTTTTCTCCACACCCTTTCCCCGAATCACGATCGATGATGCCTTTTGGCAGCACGCCCGCTGGCGTCCCTCCAGGGAATGGGATGAAGATCGATTCTTTCTCGATTTGATTGAGATCGTAGAGCCAGCCTTAGAGGATATTCCTGCCTTTTTTCTGTGTGATTTTCCCGCTCCTCTGGCCAGTCTGGCCAGGTTGAAACCCGATGCTCAAAACCTCTGTGAAAGATTTGAGCTTTACCTCAAGGGAGTGGAAATCGCCAATGGATTTTCCGAGCTGACCTGTGCCAGGGAGCAGCGGGAGCGGTTTGAGCGGGATTGCGCCAGGCGGATAGCCATGAACAAGGAGGCTTATCCCCTGGATCAGCATTTTCTTTCGGTCCTGGAAAAGGGACTCCTGCCGGACTGCGCCGGAATCGCCCTGGGGGTTGACCGCCTGTTGATGGTGCTCACTGAGGCCGAAGATATCTCACGGGTAATGGCTTTTCCCATGGCGCAGGTATAGTTGGGCTACGAGATAGGGTACACCAATACACTGATAAACCCGTAAGGAGCTAACCCGGAAAAACAGGGAGAACAATCATGAAATATAATACGCTGATCTGGTATGATGGAAAGTTTGTCGAGTGGCAAAATGCCACTACCAGCATTATGTCGCACGTCGTTCATTATGGAAGCTCTATTTTCGAGAGCCTGCGCTGCTATAAATCCCTCAAAGGGTCAGTCATCCTGAGACTTCAGGCTCACGTGGAGAGGTTGCTCGACTCGGCGAAAATTTACCGCATGGATATCCCGTACACAGCACAGGAATTCGGTGAGGCAATTATTCAGACCGTCAAAAAAAATAACCTTGAAGAATGCTATATCCGGCCCTTTGTATTCCGGGGCTTTCAGGAAATGGGCATCAATCCGCTGAAAAACCCGGTCCATTGCGCCATTGCTGCCTGGGAATGGGGAAAATATCTCGGCGAGGAAGGGATGGAAAACGGCATCTCGGCCTGCGTTTCCTCCTGGAACCGGTACGCTCCCAATACCCTGCCATCCCTGGCCAAGGCCGGTGGTAACTATCTTAATTCTCAGTTGATCAAGATCGAGGCCATCGAAAACGGCTTCGATGAGGGAATCGCTCTGGACAGCATGGGCTATGTTTCCGAAGGGTCAGGCGAGAATATCTTTCTGGTCAGAAGTGGTGTACTGTATACCCCTCCCACCAGTTCCTCGATCCTGGCCGGGATTACCCGGCACTGTGTATTTCAGATCGCCAGGGATCTCCAGCTCAGGATCGAACAGCATACCATTCCCCGCGAAGCCCTCTATATCGCCGATGAGGTTTTTCTTACCGGCACGGCAGCGGAAATCACTCCTATCACCTCAATCGACCGGCGAAAAATCGGGACGGGAAAAGTCGGCCCCATCACCAAAAAAATCCAGGAGCAGTATTTCGGCATCATCAAGGGTGAGCTTGAGGATAAATACAACTGGCTGACGTATGTTTAATTCTTCTGGCATGCTTTTGATTGCCGTTTCAAAGCCTTCTGCTCAGTATATTAGTGGCACCGGCATCCTGCCGGTACTTGCTGCACAGAAGGTGGGCTAAAAACCCAAAACCCACCCCTACGGTTGTTCATTCTCCCTCTCCCTTTGGGAGAGGTCTGGGGTTGAGGGGGGCAGAAACTAGGGGTTGAGGGAACAAAAACCAGGGGGAGCAGATATCAAGGTAGCAAATTTTGCTGGGGGAAGGAAGACCAGGAGGCAGATTCTGGCCTTGCTGGAAGAATCTCTTCTGCCTCCTGGTTTTTCTGCTGCCTTACTTCTCTACTTCCTTACTTCAAATCTAACTCTAATCTAAACAGGATGGCTGACCCAGATATTTTCTGAACAGGCAAAGAGCGTCAGCCGGAGTAACCTCACCATCTTCATTGACATCAGTACAATCGGGGCAGGGGCCTAATTTCAGATAGCACCGGAAGACAATCAGAGCATCAGCCGGGGTAATTTGTCCATCTCCATTGAGGTCTCCATCACAGGTTTTGATACAGAAGCAGCCCCCGCTTGATGAGAATCTGGCTATATCATCCTTCAGTCTCTCAACCTGGAAGGTATAGCACAGATTTCCCTGGCCACCCTTGACCTTAAATTTCAGCTCTACCAGGCCACCGCTTGTTCCCTGGGGAATGCTGCTCGCGGTGAACAGACCCCCTACGATGAGCTGGCCAGGGTTATCAGGATCAGGATTGACATTAAACTGATCGAACGGCCTGGCTACCTCTCCCGTCTCAAAACCCAGGTATTCGAACACCGCAGGATCATAGTTGACTCTCAGGCCAAGCGAGGCAATCTTACTAGGTGCATTCTGAATCCTGACCAGAATCTTGGCCTCACTTCCCACTCTCCCGCTGGCTCCCTGAATATCCACTGCCCCTGAATCATCCTCACTGCACGAGGGGCGGGGAGTAATCTCATCCTCAATAGCAATCTCGGCAGGCTGAAGGGTAGGCGGAAACTGATTCGTGCCATCATAGCCAAAGTTATTCACCTGGGCAGCTAGGCCAAAGCTTCCCTTGGCCGTAGCCTTGAGCTTTAGCTCGAGCAGGCTGACTGTGGCTGGCCCTGCCAAGCCATCGGTGCTAAAGCCATTAAATACCACCTCACCCGCAGTTTTGGTGCTGATCGAGCCTGAGAAGCTATTCCCTGCCGGCTTTTTGGCCTCAGCGAGTGAGGCCAGGCCGCTATTGTAGGTGATGGTGAATTTATACAGCCGCAAGGTCTTTGAGGCTGGAACCTCAGCCTTGAGGATCAGGTGAATCTCATCACCCTTTGATACCTTGAGAGAGCCCACCTTTTGCCCGGCCTGGTTCGACCAGAAGGCGGCAGTTTGTGGCTTTGGACCGCAATTTCGGTAGATACTCTTATCGGCATCATCACAGTCAGTGTTATCGGCCACATAACCAGAAGGAGCAGAGCAGGCTTGAATGCTCACCGAAGGGTTGCCATAGCCATCACCATCAGCATCCTGGAAGTAGCTGCTTTTGACCCCTTCATCGACCTGACCATCACAGTCATTGTCCTCGCCGTCGCAAGTCTCGTCTTGAGGCTGGGGAGCGGTGCAGCCAACCCACTTTCCATCTTGGCAGACTTCTGTGCCGCTGCCGCAGGCAGTTGAGCAGGCACGGGTTAGGTCTTCGTCGATTTTGCCATCGCAGTCATTGTCCTTGCCATCGCAAGTCTCAGGAGCAGCGATGCAAATTGGAAGCTCCTCAATAGCAATCTCGGCAGGCTGAAGGGTAGGCGGAAACTGATTCGTGCAATCATAGCCAAAGTTATTCACCTGGGCAGCCAGGCCAAAGCTTCCCTTGGCCGTAGCCTTGAGCTTTAGCTCGAGCAGGCTGACTGTGGCTGGCCCTGCCAAGCCATCGGTGCTAAAGCCATTAAATACCACCTCACCCGCAGTTTTGGTGCTGATCGAGCCTGAGAAGCTATTCCCTGCCGGCTTTTTGGCCTCAGCGAGTGAGGCCAGGCCGCTATTGTAGGTGATGGTGAATTTATACAGCCGCAAGGTCTTTGAGGCTGGAACCTCAGCCTTGAGGATCAGGTGAATCTCATCACCCTTTGATACCTTGAGAGAGCCCACCTTTTGCCCGGCCTGGTTCGACCAGAAGGCAGTATTGGCATAACCTGCCCAGACAGTGGCGGCTGGCATAAGCAAGGAGCAGAGGGCTAACCAGAGGCCGCAGAGGAGTGAGCAAGAGGAGACTCTAGGGGTTACTTCTGACTTCATCAGCTTTATCATGAAGATCACCTCCTTAATCGATCCATCTGCATTCAAGCTTTGAGACAAGACCCACATCATACTCGGCGATCATCAGAGCATCGCAAAGATCCACTACCCCATCCTTATTGATATCGCAGGCCTTAAAGCCGGACAGTTGAGATGAGTCTTTGAGGCCAACATCATACTCGGCGATCAGCAGGGCATCGCTGATATCCACCGTGCCATTGCCATCCGCATCGCCGCAGGGGATTGTGGGAGTGGGAGGAGGGGGAGGAGTGGTGCAGCCAACCCATTGGCCATTCTGACAGGTGGCTATGGTTTGGCCATCTGGGCAGAGTTGGGTCAGGTTTTCATCATTCAGGCCGTCGCAATCATCATCGATCCCGTTGCAAATCTCAGTGGCCTCGGGATTGATCTGCCCATCCTGGTCATTACAATCTCCGAAGTTATCCACATAGCCTGCGGGAGCCTCAAGCGCCTGGATCGATTGAGTGGGATCACCATAATTATCCTGGTCGCTGTCTCGGTAGAAGGTAGGCAGGGGAGCATTAGGATCTGGCTCGGTGAGGAAGGGATAATACTCCACCCTGCCTCTGCTGCTGTCGTCAAAAAAGTCGAAGATGCGCTCCATGATTTCAGATTCATCCTCACTGCACCAGTAGTTTTGAGTGGCATCGAGCGTAGACGAGGTTGAGGGATCATTGCGATAGAGCTCATACTTGATATTGCTGTTGCAGAAGTTATTGTGGTTTATGGCATAACTGCTGAACCCATTGACCAATATAGCCGTACCCTTTGAGTGTTTATTGCAAACAAAGGTATTACCAATAAGCTTTAAGGAGCTGCCGCTACAAAACATAGCCGCTGCATGATCTGCGGAGTTATCCATTATTAAGCTGTAGGAGACCCAAACCTTGCCGTAGGTGCCGTAGGCCCAAATTCCACCTCCATGAGCATTGCCACTGGTGTTGGAAGCTTTGTTACTGCTAATGACAGATGAAGTTATGGTCAAGCTGCCGGAGGAGGAAGAGACCCCGCCGCCAGAGCCGCTTGCTGTATTATTGCTGATCTGGCTTGAAGTTATGGTCAAGCTGCCGGAGGAGGAAGAGACCCCGCCGCCAGAGCCGCTTGCTGTATTATTGCTGATCTGGCTTGAAGTTATGGTCAAGCTGCCGGAGGAGGAAGAGACCCCGCCCTTACTATTATTGTTAATAGTGCATGAGGCAATGGTCAGCGAGCTGCTGTCGGTGGTATTAATCCCTTGGCCAGTATTCTTCTCTATGATGCAGTTACTTACCATCAGGCCAGAGGCGCCTTTTGTCCTTATTCCCTGGGTGGCGTTATTCCTGATCTCGCAATAGCTGATAAACGGCGAGGCCTTTTCGCAGATCACCGCGCCTTCTCTATCCATACCGCCTGCATATTCCACAATGCAATATTCCAGGATCGAGCCATCAACATACTGCTCCTTATCAAATTCAGCACCCACACTGCTATCGGTAAACAAGATATATCCCCACTTTTTATTCACCGTGCTATTGGTAAACAGAATCTTGGCTTGCGCTGTTCCCCGGGCGATCAGGGTGCCGTCCACCTGAATGGCCTTACTTTCATCAAACCTCACCTCTACGCCAGGTTGAATGGTCAAGGTGGCCCCCTGGTTGACAATAACAGAGCTTTTCACAATATACGGGCTTTTATCCAGGCTCCAGACAATGTTTCCCCTTATAGGACCGCCAACGTTCGTCTCGGCAAAGCAATAAGAGCTGAACCTAAAGCCCCTGAGTCTAAGAGTTGTGAACTGAAGCAGAAAAAATAAGCTAAATATTATTCCTTTCCACCAAAATTTCTTCATTGCCACATCTCCTTTGGTTAACATGATGGGAATCCATTCCCAACCAACACCTTATTTCCTTATCACTTTCCTGAAAAACCTGAAAAAATTTTACTGACAAACCTTAGTCCTGAATAATTTTAGTCGATTCACCTCCTTATCTTCCTTAAGTACTGGCCGCGGGAATTCTATGGCCAGTTGGTCTGAACTTCCCCCCTCACCCTGTCCCTCTCCCAGAGGGAGAGGGAAGGTGGTGGCATCCTACTCCCTCATCTACCCTTTGGGAGAGCACCTTATCCCCCCTCTCCCAGAGGGCAATGTCATATACAACTTAAGGATCAGCCGTGACCAACGCCCCTCACCCCGGCCCTCTCCCCAGAGGGGCGAGGGGGAAAGCGCTGGCTTAAGTTAATGACATTGCTCCCTTTGGGTAGGGACCGGGGGTGAGGGGGCGGAGAACTGGTCGCGTACTTACCGCGCCGTGTACTCTTACCGCGCCATGCACTAATTAACTGGACATTGGCGATTTTTAACCTTGAGAAGCCTCATATACCCCTCCTGTTGACCTTTCTCAGGGCGCACCTGTCCCCCGGAGTGCCAAAACCTTTTTGACACCTAAAATCCCAAGACTATGCTTGGAGCCGTCGCAATGAGGAGCTACACTCATCCTCGCGCATGAATCGCTGGACTACGGCCTCGACATCACCAGTAGCAATGGCCTCCTGACAAGCTCCAACCAACCAGTCTCGGGTATGCTCATCTCGATGCCTTCGAATGACATCGGCTGGGGTCCGCAGGTGATCATCCTGCTCCAGGGTCAGTCTCCACTGAACATAGGCCCAACCCAAGTGTACCACTGCACACCACTTGTCAGTGGCTTCGTAAGACTGGCCACGAAAGTCTGCCAGGCCCAAACGAGTCTTCAGGTAAAAGTTGTCGGTCTCACAACCCCAACGTTTGGCATACCACTGGAGCGGTTGAGAAAGCCCCAGGGACAGATCCGTACAGACAAAGTACGCAGGGTGTCGATCCCGGTAATGCCTCTTTGATACCTTGCCGATGAATATACTTTAAGGAGCGAGCCGATGCATACCAGATGTCAAACAGAACATAGACTGAAAAATCCTTGGGTAACAGTGACTTTAGCTCCTTGAGGATTTGACGAAGCAGACTGTTCTTGCTGACAAAGTGCAAATGATGAGCGGATGCACGCGTTCGGTTGAGGCGGCGGATAGTCTTCTCTCGCAAGTAAAGCCGAATGGTGTACGTGAAAGTATACTGTGAACGGGTGAATATTGAACTTCTTATTAGGAGTCAGAAGCCAGGAGTCAGAAGTCAGAAGAAAAGATAGCCTTTATTCTGACTCCTGACTCCTGAATTCTCGACAAAAAGTAAAGTTTTAACCCGTTTACAGTATAAGTCCCCCGATCCACAGGTTGCAATCCAAATAGACAAAGCCGTTCTTGTACCGTGGCTTACCCTTGCTACTCTCAGTATGGTCATAGTGCCAATCCACTACTTCCAAATGGCGGGTGGCTTTGTCCTTGGCACCTAATGAGTCGTCCAAACTGATGCAGATAACTTTGGGCAATCCCAAACGCTCAACTCGATCTATGGCCTCGGTAAGGAGAAAAGCACCCACTCGGTGACGAATAGCCTCTGCTGTCCAAGGTGCAATCCGTAGAGTATCGGCCATGTTAGAAGCATCAACACATTGAACAAATTGTCGTTGTAGTTCGGATAGGGTCTTATCCGAATCGCAGACCAAAAGAGCATCAACCAGATTTATTACATGCTGCCGTTGTGGCTCTGTCAACGGCAAATCAAGATGCTCTATAAATTCACATAGGTTGGGAGAGTTGTGTAATATTCGGGTCAACATAGGATGACCTCCTGGATAATATATTAACCTCCTCTCCCAGTTTACTCCTAAATTACCCATTTTCAAACCCGGTCATTTTCGCCAATGTCCAGTTATATTCTCTAATTCTAAGGCTTGCTCAATTGAATCAATAGCTACCTGCTTCTTACTTTCTTTTTGATTGTTCTGCGGCATCAAAATATCTCCTTGAAAGTTTCACTCCTTAGAATCATTATATTAAAAAATTAAACCCCTTTATGAGCTTTTCTGGTTTATATTACCATAAACCACCGGTCACCGTCCACCCCCTTTTACATGGTCACAGTAATTCACCTGCGGTTCCCATTTGAGGGACCTTCATCACAATGCTCTGACGGGATAGATGATCACGTTAAATAAGGTGCTGAAATTTTTGACAAGGCAACAGTTCCAATCCCTGAACCGGCTGAGGGATTTCTCCCATCTCATGCAAGTACTTGTAGTACCGCAGTAACCCTTGCTGGTAGCGGGATGAAAGCTCATAGCGTAGGTTCTGGATGTAGCTGCGGCAAACTGCCGCAGGCAGCTTTGGTTGGGTTTTGACCGAAGCTATAAATTCTTCAAGATGGGTAAGGCTATAATCGCGGGAGTCCAAAAGTGCCTGCTGGACTTGAAAAACAAGCTCCGGTGCCTGGCAAAATGCCTCCTTCCTGACCATCCAGAGTGCAAAAACAAAGGGCAGGCCGGTCATTTTTTTCCATTCTTCTCCAAGGTCATACAGGTATGAATAAGGGCCGCGCTCCTTCTCCGATTGCCATAAGTGCAAAGCCCGGTCGCCAATCACCAGAAATGCAGTGAACTCAGGAGGAGGGCAGCAGCTTCCATTTCCTCCATTCCCTCCCGCCTCTGGTCCCCCCTGCCCCGGCACTTTTCCCCGAATATAAACCGGCTCGATTCCCCGCTGCGACAGCAGGATTTTCACCAGTCCTACCGAGGTTTCAGAATCGCTGGTGAGCAAAAGGGGCTGCCCGTGCAATTCCTCCATCGGAGCCTTGCTCAGGAGCAGTACACTCTGCACCGGCCCGTCCGAGCTGATGGAAAGGTCGGGCAGAATCAGGTAACCTTCAAAGTTCCGGGCATATTCGATGGAAGAGGCAACCGTCAGGTCTATTTCCTTCTGCCGGATGCAGTGGTTGAGGTAAGATGGGGGGCCTTCCACGATTGTGCAGCTTTCGGTCAGCAGCGAATGATTATTCCTCGGCAGGCCGTAATACATTGGGGCATTATTCAAATATGAGAGCTTGCCAAGGCGCAGTTTCATTCTCCCTCTCTCCTGATAATGGCGCATCTGCATTGGCTGATTCATAGATCGATTCCCTGGTTGCCCTTGCTGATTTCCCGCTTGATCCGCTGACTGATCCATGTGACCTCTGTATCGCAACCTTCCAGAACCACTGCTTCCTCAATTTCGTCGCCTGATGAAGCAGTGACTGGAAGGAAAATCAATGAAGCATGCTTTCCGGCCTCGATACTCCCAAGCTCCTGCTCTCCCAGGGCCAACGATCCGCCAAGAGTGGCCATACGGAGAATCTGCCTGCCGGATAGAGAGGGGAGGGCGGTCTTTAAAAAAGCCATCTCCTGCCAGAGGCAGAGGCTGGTATTACTGGCTAAACTGTCCGTTCCGAGGCAGAGTGGAATTCCCCGCTCGATGAATTTTTGAACCGGCGCACATCCCACGCCAAGGTTATGATTGCTTTGCGGACACAGGCAAACCCGGCTGCGGGTTTTGGCTAAAAGCTCGATATCCTCGTCGGATACCTGGACTGCATGCACGCATATCGTTTCCGGCCGCAGGATTCCCTGCTGATAAAGGTACTGGACCGCCGTTGCCTGGGGAGGGACCCAGGCCGGGTCCCATGCTTCCCGCTCAATCAGGAACGACCGGAGTCCACCCTCTCCGGTGGACAGGAAGACTGGTTCCTCTCTGGGTTCGGCCACATGGATGGAGAAGGGCCGGTCCGGCCAGAGCGGACTTTTCCGCAGGAACTGCAGGTAGCGGGAAGACACGCTGTAGGGAGCATGAGCGGCCAGGCAGAGGTGAATACCTTGTCCCGAAAGCGGGTAAGAGCTGAGGATAGCCTGAATAGCCTGCTGGTTTTCAAGCTCCTTCTGTTCCTCAAAACCAATGGCTTCCAGAAAAACCCGGCCAGCCAGGGCGCTTTCCCGAAGCGGCGCAATTGAAGCTCCGGTGTTTGAAACATCGCCAACCAGGCCAGTCCCCCGCTGCCAGAGCTGCCTGATTGCAGATGCAATTCCTGCGGCAGTATCCTGGCTGCTGCACTCCTGTCTGGCCTGAATCAGGCTCCTGACCCAGTTGACAAAATCGCCTTCTACCTGAACCCTGCCGGCCAGGCAGGAAAGCTCAAGGTGGGTGTGAGCATTCACCAGAGAGGGAAGGATCGCGCCATCCCCATGATCGATCAGCCGGACTTTGAGTCCGCCAGCCTGGACATACTTTTGCCGCATCGACTGTGCAGGCCCGGCCTCGATAATCCTGCCATCCCGGACAGCCACGATTCCATCCTCGACAGGAGGCGAGGAAATCGGCAGGATCCAGGCGGCCCGATGAAGAATCAGTTCGGCAGGGGAGGGGGAACCTCTTAGGAGATCAGAGCAGGGCATAGTCCATGGTTCTCCGGTTGGGCTGAAACCCGGCACCCTCGATTATCCTGATCAGCTCTGATTCCGGCAGCCGGTGCGAGACTCCGGCAGCGGCCACGACATTTTCCTCGATCATGGTGGAGCCAAGATCATTGGCACCAAATCTTAAGGCGATCTGGGCAACCTTGGCCCCCTGAGTGACCCAGGAAGCCTGAATGTTGGGGACATTGTCCAGGAATATCCGTGAGATAGCCAGGGTTTTGAGGTATTCGAAGCCCGAAGCTGCCGGTCCTGAAATCAGGGAGGTATTGCCCGGCTGAAACGGCCAGGGGATAAAGGCGGTAAATCCTTTTGTCTTATCCTGCAACTGCCGGATCAGAAAGAGGTGTTCGATGCGCTCTTCAAGGGTTTCGATGTGGCCGAACATCATGGTGGCTGTGGTCTTTAAGCCGATCCGGTGAGCTGTTTCCATAACCTCGAGCCATTCGCGGCAGGTGCACTTGCAGGGGGAGACCTCCCTGCGCACCCGGTCAACCAGAATCTCCGCCCCTCCGCCGGGGATGGAGTCAAGGCCGCAGGCCCTCAGTCGCTCGAGAACTGTCTGCACCGGAAGATTATTCAGCCGGGAAAAGTGAATGATTTCCGGTGGGGAAAAGCCATGAATATGGATCCGGTAGCGGGACTTGATAAAACCGAGCAGGTCCTCGTAATAGTCCAGCATCAACCGGGGATGAAGCCCGCCCTGCATCAGAATCTGGATGCCGCCAAGCTCCAGGGTCTCTTCAATCTTGCGGGCCAGCTCTTCACGGGAAATAACATAGCCGCCCTCAGCACCCTCTTCCCGAAAAAACGCACAGAAGCGGCACTTTGAAAGGCAGATGTTGGTATAATTGATATTGCGGTCCACGATATAGGTGACCAGGTTGTCCGGGTGCATCCTCTGCCGTCTGACATGGGCCAGGCTACCCAGAGTCAATAAATCAGCCTCCCGGAAGAGGATAGCGGCCTCTTCAGGGGATATGCGGGTATCTTCCAGGACCTTGTCGGTAATGGATTTCAGGGTATCGGCATCCGCCCTTCTTGCTGCTCCCCCGTTGCGGGGCAGGGCAGTATCGTGCTCCCTGGTATTCCCGATTCCGTTCTCGATCAGGTTGTATAAGGTATCACGCTGCCGGGGGCACCGTCCGGCTTCCTGGATCAGGCTGATCAGGTAAGACTGGGGCAGCCCCTGGGCGGTTTCCCCGCCAGCCATGTGGGTGATGCGCTCCTCGATAACCGTGCCGTCCATGTCATCCGCACCGAAGGAGAGAGCGATCTGGGCGATTTTGGGGGTTACCATGATCCAGAAGGGTTTGATGTGGACGAAGTTGTCCAGAAGCAGCCGGGCAATGGCAATGTTTTTCAGATCGTCGAAACCGCTCGTTTTCTTCAGGGAGGACAGCCGGGTATTGTGCGGGTGAAAAGCCAGGGGAATGAAGGTCAGAAAGCCGGCGTACTCATCCTGCAAGTTCCGCAAAGCCAGAAGATGATCCACCCGCTCCTCCAGGGTCTCGACATGGCCGTAGAGCATGGTGGCATTGCTCCTGATCCCAAGGCGATGAGCGGTCCTCATGATTTCCAGCCAGCCATGGGCAGGCAGCTTTTTCGGGCAGACCAACTGGCGGACCCGCGGGCTGAAAACTTCCGCTCCTCCACCCGGCAGGGAGCCAAGGCCGGCCTCACGCAGCTCCAGCAGGGTTTCTGCTGGGGTCTGGCCCGAAATTTCAGCCAGCCAGGCAATTTCGACAGCCGTAAAAGCCTGGATATGAACGGCAGGACGAATCCTCTTGATAGTGGAAAGCATGTCCAGGTAATAGGAGTAAGGAAGCTCTTCGTTCAGACCGCCGACAATATGAACTTCGGTTATCGGCTCGTTCAGCCGCGAGCGGACCTTTTCCGCTATCTCATCGAGAGACATGGTGTAGGCCCCCTGTTCCCCATCCTTCCGGCTGAAAGCACAGAAGCTGCACCCGTTTCTGCAAATATTGGTATAATTAATGTGCTGATTGTAAATATAATAAGCATCCTGACCATTGATTCTCTCCCTGACCAGGTTGGCCAGAAAGCCAATACCCAGGAGATTGTCCGATCGATACAGGGTCAATCCGTCGTCAGCCGAAAGCCGCTCCCGGCGAATAACCTTTTCATATACAGGCTCAAGCACTGGGTCAAGAAAGAGTTGTGCGCCCTCTTCCCGGCTTATCGCCACTCCTGCTGGAGAAGCTGTAAGCTCTATAAACTCCATACTGGATCTCATCCTCACTGCTCCATTGTAAAAATCCCGGTCAATTCTCTGGTGAATTCCCTGGATGCATCCCGCATCCTTCAGGGTTATCCACCGCATCTGGTGTTCTCAGCCGCTCAATCTCCCTTTCCTCTCCAGGCCGGGCTTTCAGCCCCCGCTCCAGTATTTTCATCAGTTCCATGAGGTCCTGTTCCAGATTTTCCGGCCTGAGCCAGGGAGAAGATGAAGGAGACGACGAAGGAGAACCAGAATCTGAAGCTGAGTCGAGATAAGCCCAAAGGTATGATTGAAGAAATCGATCGATTATTGCCATAATCATGAAAGCAGCCAACTGGGGCTTGCAATCACTCCGGATATCTCCCCGTGCCTTTCCTTCTTCCAGAAGGGGAACCAGATAAGCCATCGAGAACAGGTGAATCCTTGATACCAGTTCCTGTTTGAATGGCAGATCACTTTCGAAAACCGTCCGCAGGTAAAGGCGGAATATGAGCGGGTATTTTTTTACAAAGACAATGGCTGAAGAAAAAAAGGTCTGAATCTTGGTGAAGGTATCCTGTCCGGGCGAGGCAATGCTTTCCGTCTGATGGACATTATCCTTCAACAGCCGGACCCCATATTCGAAGATATAGCGAAACAGGCTTTCCTTATTTTCAAAGTACTGGTACATCGAGCCCTTGGCAATACCCAGACTGGCAATCATAGTATTAATGCTGGCCTTCTGGTATCCCCTGGTGGCAAACTCCTGTATGGCCACCTCGATGATTTTCCTCTGCTTTTCGTGCGGAAGGTTGCAGAATGTCTTTTTCGCCAGCATGTCTCTTCTTCTTTTTCCCTGACTTGGTCACACAAGGCAACACGTTTGAGAACAATGTGACCACCCGGTCACATTCGATATTCTACTTTTCCTGCAAGGGAATGTCAACGGCAAAATTACCTTTCCCCTGGTGGTGTCGCCTGTACTACTTTAGTACTGGCTGCCTTATTTACCCGGTCAGTTTGGAAAGCATATTCCCCTGGCAACAAGTTCATATTTTATACACCACAGAGTGGTGTTCTTTTGACCGGTTGTTGGTTAATTCCTATCTAAAATCAATTAGATAAGTGACAATATTCAGCTCAATCAAGCACATAGCATAACCAGGTCGAACACGAAACAGACCTCACCCAATAATGCTTAAGTAACTACTTAATTTTATTGGATGATCAAGCATCACTGGTACATTGTTAAGGTATTCATCCGGGTATAAATAAAAAAGGTATAAAATTTGCTTGTACAATCTGCAAACATCAAAGAGATTTTATGATTAATCATTGGGTAGAAAAATATGTTTGCCGAAGTTCATAAAATTAATGTAAATAACCGCATGTTATCGAGTTTATTGCGAAAGAGAGGTACTTCATAGGAAGGTAATCATCCATATCCTTCCTCGCCAAATCCTTCAGGAGGATAGGTAAGGGGGAGCGGTTACACAGGAGGTTCTTGGAACTTATCAGAAGATTGGTCGTAGGTATTGAGCCGTCACTCTTGCGAAACCATGTAGTTGAAGCTTGCATCCTTGAGGTTACATCTTATGTTTGATTACATAGAAAAACACTATTCAAGACTTTACCTTCTGGTTTTCTCAATCGACTTCCTTGTCCTATTATCTGCCGCGCTTATAGCCTTTCGAGTAAATGGTAACTTTGGGAATAATGCTGAACACCTGAAGTATGCCTACCTGGGCTTTATCTACTCAGCTATCTTTGTCTTCATCAGCCAGATAATGCTTTTTGTCAACGAGCTTTACTCTCTGGAGAAAAAATATCAAAAGAAGTGGTTGATATTCCGATGCATTCTCTCTTTTTCCTTAGTCTCCGTGGGCCTTTATTTTCTCCTGAGCAATGTCATGCACTATTCTAATTGCTTTATTATTTCCATGATAGCCTGCGGATCCATCTTGTGCTGGAGACTCATATTCTACTGGATTGTTCCCAAAATCAATATTCAGCAAAGGATACTGTTTCTGGGGACCGATGAATTGAGCAGAATGGCGGTACGGGAAATATTAGCTGATGATAATCCTCAATTCAAGGTGGTCGGATTTGTCGGGGACGATCCCGGTCTGGTGGGAAAACGTATTGCCAATCAGAAAGTTTTGGGAACAATCGAAGACCTTGATGTCATAATTCAAAAAGAAAAAGTGGAAAAGCTCATTATCTCCCTTCCCCATGACCGGAAAGAATTTCCCGCCGAAGATCTTATCAGGTGTAAATTTAAAGGCATCGAAATTATGCAGTTGCATACCTTCTATGAAAGGTTAAGGGGGAAGATCCTGATTGATGGTCTGCATCCAAGCTGGCTGATATTTGCACAGGGATTTAAAAAGAACAATTGGATAAAATGGGAGAAAAGAATTCTCGATATCTCTCTTTCCTTGATTGGTTTATTGATTACCCTGCCCATTTCGCTTATCACAGCCTTACTTATTAAGCTAGAATCGGACGGCCCGGTTATTTACCAGCAGGAGAGAGTCGGTGATAACGGCAAAGTTTTCAGGATCTTTAAATTCAGATCAATGAGGATAGATGCAGAAAAAGATAGCGGCCCGATCTGGGCGGGAGAAAATGATCCTCGCATCACCCAGGTTGGAAGATTCATCCGTAAGGTGCGCATCGATGAAATACCTCAAATGATCAATGTGCTCAAGGGCGATATGAGCTTTGTTGGTCCCCGCCCTGAACGGCCGCATTTTGTTGAGATGTTGACCAACAGCATTCCCTATTATAATCAGAGACACTCGGTCAAACCTGGTATAACCGGATGGGCTGCTGTCAATTACAGCTATGGAGCTTCGGTTGAGGATGCTGTTCAAAAATTGCAGTATGATCTTTATTATATAAAAAACATGTCGATCTTTCTTGACCTGGTTACTATCCTCAAGACTGTTGCTACGGTATGCGGAAGAAAAGGATCGAGATAGGAATTAGTTTTTAGGAATTGGTTTTAATGGTAAGATTAATTCGAGGGTAAGATCGCAGAGATATATGGACAGCGAAAACCCCGGACTTTCAGGCCGGGGTTTTCGCTGCGCTGTCTGCTCAAAATCGGTGTTCAATCGGTTATCCACCTTTATTCATCCACTTCGTAAGTGAGCGCATATTTTTCTATAAGCTCATAGACTGTAGACCTGGCAATGCCTAAGCTTTTTGAGACCTTTGTCAGATTCCCTTTGTGTTTCTCAAGGCTGTACTGAAGCATTTCTTTTTCTACTTTTTCTCGGGCTTCTTTCAGCGTTATTTCCATTTTGCCCGCTTCTTCATGATCACAGCCTATCCCCAGGTCTTCTGGTTTGATATACTTATCAGTCGATAAAACCAATGCTCTTTTAATCTTGTTTTCCAATTCCCTGATATTGCCAGGCCATTGGTAGGCTTTCATTATCCTGATTGATTCGGCAGTCAGCTTCTTTGGGCTTTCTCCCATGTCCTGGGCATACTTTTCAAGGAGGTGAGTTGCAATAAGAACGATGTCATCCTCTCTCTCCCGCAATGGAGGTAACTCAAGAGTTATTCCATTCAGCCGGTAATAAATGTCTTCACGGAAGTTTCCCTTGAGTATTTCCTGCTCCAGGTCCTTATTACTTGCGGAAATGATCCGTACATCGACTGTTATAAATTCAACTCCACCAAGTCGTTGAATTTTTTTTTCCTGCAGGAACCTCAGCAGCTTGGCCTGCAAGCTCAAGGGTAATTCCGCTATTTCATCGAAAAAGAGAGTCCCTTCGTGAGCAAGCTCAACCTTTCCGATTTTTTGACTTTTGGCATCGGTGAAAGCTCCCTTTTCATGACCGAACAATTCACTCTCCAGCAGAGTCTCCGGGATCGCTCCGGAATCGATAGGAATAAAGGGTTGAGCAGCCCTTTGGCTTAAGTTATGAATTGCCCGGGCTATCAATTCCTTTCCTGTTCCACTTTCTCCATGGATGAAGATGGCAATATCGGTTTTTGCCACTCTTCTGGCCAGACTGATAACCTTTCTGATCTTTTGGCAATTGCCGAGAATACCAAACAATTTCCCATCCTCATCGAATTGCGATTGTAACCGTTTATTTTCAATCTCAAGTTCCCTGATATACAGGGCGCGTTTTAAGATGATCTTCAGTTCGCTCAGGTCTACAGGCTTGACGTAGTAATCGTAGGCTCCAAGCCTGAGAGCATTCAGAGCGCTTTCTTTGCCTTCACTGCCGGTTACCATGATAATTTTGACATAGGGATCAATGGCCAGAATTTCTTCAAGGACCTTGAATCCCTTTTCGTGATTATCATGTGTGGACAGGTTTAAATCAAGGGTTATGATGTCCGGCCTCTGTCCATGAAACTTTTTTAAAGCCTCGCGGTCAGTGTGGGCTGTCTGGACTTCATACTCACTGCTTAATCCCCATTGAATCTGCTTGCAGATGTATTCTTCATCATCAACTATGAGAAGTTTCGGCTTGCTCATTTCTTGCTCCAGATCATGACAGGAAATTAACGTTAGGACAAGAGATCTTCAGTTAATTTACTGATACCTTACTTCTTCGCTGGCAGGTATATTCTAAACAGGGCTCCTGATCCCTCTTCGCTCTCCACTTCTATCTTCCCCTGATGGGCTGCGACAATCGCTTTACATTGGTAGAGGCCAATACCCAGCCCTCGTTTTTTGGTTGTCTGAAAAGGTTTGAATAATTTTTCCTTCAGAAATTCACGGGGTATGCCAGGCCCGTTATCCTTTACCTCAATGACAATGTCTCCATTTTGGGTAAAAGTCGAAACCGAGACAATTCCGCCATCCGGTATGGATTCCTGGGCATTGATAATAAGGTTGCGGATAACACTTTGAATTTTTTCCGGATCTAAATTGACCATAGGCAACTTGCCGTAGTTTTCGATTATCGTAATCCCGTTCTTGCATGATTTGATCTTCTCGATGGTATCTTTCGATAATTCAGACAGATTACAGGGTATCTTATTGAGCAGTATTTCCCTGGGCAGACTGGACATCTTGGCCATGAATTCCTTCATGTTTTCTATCGTTTTTGAAATGGTCAGCAAGACGTCCCGTTGAAATTCAGGATTATCCATATTTTGGGCAGCATTCTGGACAATCAGGGAGAGCATCGAAACGTAATTTTTCAAATCATGGAGAACAAATGATGAGACCCTGTTCATAAGCTCCATTTCACGGGCAAGTCCGAGACGCTCTGCCAGCTTAATCTTTAAGATGCCATTGGCCACCTGATGGCACATGGTTTTCAGGATATCGAAATCTTCATAATTATAAACCGCTCCGGTAACTTCCTCCCCCAGGGTCATAAAGCCGATAAGATCATCTTTGACCATCAAGGGTGTTACTGTACAAATTTTATATCGGTTAAAGAATTTCCTGTGGGCATGATACAGCTCTTCGGCCTTATGATCTTCTGTTTTGGGAACAAGAGAAAAAGGGCCGGCTTTTTCCTTGAGATATCCAATTAAAGGATGATCCAGGCTCACGAACATTTCAGATTCCGGCAGATGGAGATAACGGGAAGCAGAAAGATGAAATTTTTTATCTTCATCATCAAAAAGCCAGATCGATACCTCGCTTACGCACATTGTTTCAGCGATAAGATCGATAGACCGGGCTAATAACTCCTTAATCTCAACCACGGAACTGATTCTGTTGGTCAGCTCGATCCATTCAAACCGATAGTCATACTTATTCTTATAAAAATGTCTGTCGATATACCTTTTGAGCACGGTCCAGTTCTTTTTAGACAGGCAGATGGCTGCCAGGGCCATAAGGCTTGACAGAACAAAGACCGGATAAAATAATTGATTAAAACCGAGTCCCAGGATTTTCACCAATTCACCGATGAACCCAACCATAATGAGATAGAGACTGATTGTCAGCAGGGTAAACGATCCATAAAATACCTGCCGTGAGATGAAAATATCAATATGCATGAGTCGATGCCTGATAAAGCTGTAGGCGAGCAGGCCGGAGCAGAATAAAATGACTGATGATCCGACAGGCAGATATGACACGTACATGAGACGAAAAAGCAATGCCCTGCTGATAATGTATATGAAATAGCTGAAGGCAGCAAATATGGCGATAATGCTGTACTTGATTTGCCACCTTTGAGCTCCCTGGGAATTTCGATAAATTGCCTCCAGGTTGACCAGAATAAAAGCAATGGTCACTAAGAGAAAAAGGGTGAAAAGCCTGCCTGCGACTCTCAGGAGAACGAAATCATACCGGCTGCTCTGAAAATCCGGCAGGCTGATGAAGCGGTTTGAAGGAACGAAAATGAGAAAGCAAAATGCCACGATGTATACGGCCGCCAGAAAAAATTTATGCTTTTTCGGTATTGTCTCATAGCTGGCCTTGGCAAAAACCAGACTGAATAAAGACCAGTTGGGCGGTATAAGGCAGCATCCCACTAAGCTGATGCGTGCCCAAAATAGTAATCCACCGGGATGAGATGAATTCAAGGCCATGAAATTGCCAAACTCCATAATGCTCACGCTCGTCGCGGCAAGAGCAAAGGCTTTATTCTGCAACCTGTCATGGCCTTGATGAAGGACGAAAAGGGCCAGCCCAAAAGTAAACAGGCAGCTCATAAGTGTTGGAATGGAATAATAATTCATGGCATTCTCAGCATATAGACTGGAATGATGGCTTCAACCCTGCTTATTCTCACCTGGTCATTTCCCTTAACAACTGCTCGGCCTCTTTCTTTTCAGGGAATTCCTTTTGCTTCGACAATACCTGATTCAGTTGAGCCAGAGCCTTTTCCTTTTCCCCATTCCGATATAACGCCAGAGCGAGATGATACCCGATAGCCGGTTGATTTCCCTTATCCAGATCTGCTGCCAGGGTCAGTTTTTCTATTGCCTGGCCCGGCTTGTTCATCTTGATATAAACCATTCCCAGAGTATCGAGTACATAAGGATTCCGGGGAGCCAGACTGTTTGCTTTTTGGGCAAATACCAGTGATTGATCAAGGTTTTTCCCTTTATCGGTGTAGAAGCAGGCCAGATTGTTATAAGCCATGATATTATTGGGATCCGATTGAATGGCCTTTTTATAGGAATCTTCCGCTTTGCCTTCTTCATGTATCTTCAGGTAGGTATCGGCCATGAGAAGATATACGATGCTTTTTTTGACACCTAATTTTTCAACAAGGTACTGGCATTGTTCGATACTTTCCTTTGGCTTGTTGAACCGGGAATAAGCATTTCCTAGATTCAATCTCAAATCTGCGGAATCGGGTAATTTTTCAATGCCTGCCTGTAAGACGCCAAGAGCTGCTTCAGATTGCTTAAGCCGCATATAAGCGGTATAAAGCATGAGATAGTTTTTTTCATTCTGGGGATCTGCTTGTAAAGCCCTGTTCAAGTATTCCACAGCTTTCTGAGTATCGCCGCTGTTTAAAGCATATACCGCTAAATTACCCAGGATGGCAGAGGCATCTTTGGGTGATTTGGATAGGCTGTCCTCCAGCATTGCTTTTGCTTTATCATATTCCTTATTAAGACCATACGTATGAATCAGGCGTGCCTGGGCCGATAAATCCTTTGGATTCATCTGGACTATCTTTTGCGTTTCGGTAATGGCCGGACCATATTCCTTGTTTCCCAGGTAGGCTGCGGCAAGAATGCTCTGCGCCAGATTCGAATCCGGTACTGCTACAAGGACTTTCCTGGCTATTTCTATGACAGCTTTAAAATTACCTTGCTGAGAATATATCTGAGCCAGTTTTACCAAGGCGCCCTCATGCTGAGGCTTTGTGGCAAGCACTTCCTGAAGAGAGGCGATTTGTTTCTCCCGGTTGCCGGTTTTTGCATAGATGTCAGCCAGGCCGATGAGAGCCTCAACATTTTCAGGATCCTGTTTGACAATCTTTTCATACCCGGCTATGGCCTGCTGAGGATGACCTTCCTGGAAATCCAGCTTGGCAAGGTTATACTGTGCGCTCAGGAACCTGGGATTGAGAGAAGCGGCCTTGGTAAAGCTTTCCCTCGCCTTATCCAGTTTGCCCTGCCGCACATAGGCCAAGCCCATGAGGTTATGGAATATCTCCGGACTGGGACCGCCGGATGCAAGAGCAGTGGAGCAGATATTCAGTGCCTGCTCGGGCGAATTCTGATCGAGATAGGCTAAAATCAGAGGAGGGTAAAAGCTTATATTGTGAGGATCGATCTTAATGGCAGACTCATAAACTTTAATAGCATCATCTTTCTCTCCGCTCACCTGATGAAGAGTGGCCAGGCTTCGATAGGTCATCATAAAATTCGGGTCTTCCTGGAGTGCCAATTGCAGCTCTTCCATCCCCTTGTCTAACTGATTCTGGCCGATATATGCAAGACCCACAAGGTTATGGAGATATGGATTTTCCGCAGACAGGCTTAACCCCTTTTGTGCTTCCTCCAGAGCTATATCATACCTCTTCAGATCGAGGTTTGCGGCAGCAAGGAGGGAACGGGCACCAAGATGATCGGGATCAAGCTTGATTACCTCCTGAAGTGAGCTGATGCTTTGGTCCTTTTGGTTGATTTTATAGTATGCCATGCCAAGCAGGTAATGTGCATTGATGCTTGCCGGATATATACTGACTGCTTTCGAAAGGTCAAGGATCGCTTCATTCGTTTTACCTTGGTAAAATTTTGCCTCTCCTCTGATATGATATCCATACGGCTGCTTCGGATACTTCTGGATAATCACACTCCCCTGTTTGATAGCCTCGTCAAGCTGATTCCGATGGATCAAGATATCTCCCAGGACAGTCATGGCTTCCAGAGAAGAGGGATCTATGTTCAGGACCTTTCGGTAGGAAGCTTCCGCTTGCTGATACTCTTTCAGTGAATAGGCATATTTTCCTAATGCCAGATAAGGCTTGATATCGTTCGGCGCAAGATCCCTGGCTTTCTCGAATCTCTCTTTGGCATCGACATAATTTTTCATATCCATGGAGAGGCAGCCCTGATTGATAATAAATTCGATATTGGCAGGATCCAACTCCAGTGCATGCTCAAAGTGTGACTTGGCCAGAGGATATTCCTTCGTTTGCCGGTAAATTGTCGCCAGGAGATTATGGGTTTTAGATTTTTGCAGCCGTGCTTCCTCAGTATTCTGGCCATCTTTTTTCAACAATTCCAAAGCGAGCCTGGCCTCTTTGAGAGCATTATCATTTTCCTGCCTGACCTGGTAAATGGAAGCCAGGAGGAAATGTGCCTGACTGATATCGCTTTTTTTGCTGATTATCCGCTTGAGTTCCTTTTCAGCATTTTCCGGTTTACCTGTCTGGAAATACGTTTCAGCAAGTTTCAGTCGTACCTGGTGATCGTCAGGATCAAGGTTGACAGCGCACTTAAGCTCGATAATGGCTGCATTGTAATCTTTTTTCTTCAGAAAATTTTCACTTCTCTCAACATGCTGCTGCTTTGTTTTCGTGCATCCGCTCAAGGCCGAGACTGGCAGCAGGCACGAGACACAGAGCAGGAAAATGAATGAAAGTGAAAGAGACATACTGCTTTTGGGGTGATTTTTATTCGTTTTCACCTGGATCATGACTGAAATTCCCTCCCTTTTGGATCTTTACAGAGTAAACAGAGTGCTCGAATACAAACACTGTTTATTTCGAAGCCGCCCGATATGGCCTGATATCTTTATTATGAGCCGTCGTCTTGAGTAAGGAACTGGCCGAAGGTGAGCCAAGATTGAACCAGGATGGTGAACAATGGCCAGTTGGTGAGAGCATACTGGTTTATCTTGCCCGGAATGGAAGAGGGAGAAAGGGGTCAGACAAGCGAAAGAAGGAGCGAGAGGGCCTCTCGCTCCTTCTTGAATATTTCTTCTGCCTGAAGCGCATTAAACCTTATACTTCCATTTTTTTCCTTCCGATGATCCCGAGGCCAAGGAGTCCTAATCCGACCAGGAGGATGGTTCCGGGTTCAGGGGTTGGTACAAGCGAGAAATCCAGTGAAGTGAACTGGGCACCAGTATGGGTTATCGTCGCTATCATGGTCAGAGAGAAAGGAGAATTTGCAGGAATACCCGCTGGGTTATCTTCCACACCGAAGCTTCCCGTTTGTGCCGGCAGAGAAGAAATAAGGTGTTGCGTCCCAGCTCCAGTTAAGGGGTCGTAGAGGGCATCGGTATCGTCCCAATAAACGGCTCCTGAAACAGTACCAGGTGTTGTACCACTGTACTCGATATGAAATCCGCTCAGGCCAGCATTCATAGGTCCAAAGCCATTATCGCTTACGCTGACCTGAATAGTTCCGCCGGATGAAGAACTTGTTTCAAATGAGTTGATGTCCATCATCGGTACGTTAGCTGAACCGATACCCGGTTTCGAGCTTCCGGTAGTGACGTTCATTACAAAGGTACCATAGTTGCCTATATAGGTGACATAGCCAGTGGCGGAATTAGAATCATTTAGGTCACCATCGGCAACCGTTAGAGGGGCATTGGTACCATCCCATAAAGTAACCTGTAGAGCCTGGGCAGATGACAAAAAGGCTAAACTTATCACGATCGCCAGAGTAATCACTAAGTATTTGTGTGCGTTCAGAATACCTTTCACTTTTTTTCCTCCTCATGTGGTGGTCAGATTGGCCTGCTGTTTCCAGATGAATTCCTGCCAGTAGCTGAATTATCCGTCTGTAGCCGATCTAGATCGTGTGCTTAAGCACTTCTTATTTTTGCAACAACCATGCCAGGGGAATTGTAGGGTTAAGCTCCCGTTTTGAATTCAGTCAAAACCCTTTTTTCCCGTCCTGGTAGCTTTAGCAAAAACAGCAGCCGATCCATCCAGGTTAAAAGTGAAGGGCTTCTTTAATGACTTAGAGGGGAAGAATGCTGGATAGCACAATAAAATACTTATTCATCAAATAGTTAAGAAGATTTAACTTTGCCGGTCAACTGTTTAGATTTCAGACAATGTTTTTTTGAGAACTCTCGCACTTTTGAGAAAAAAGAACCATATATCAAGCAGTTACAATAAAAATCTTACCTTATCCAATGTCCGGTTTTCAGACACTCGACGGCTTCAACAGCCTGGCTCGCCAAAACTAGAAAACCACTTCATAGAAATTACCCTCCCAGGGCCTGAAGTCATCCGAAAACACCCGGCCGCCTCCCCCAAGGACCTTACGAGACCGCAGGTTGATCAATTTCTGTACTGGTTCCCTGAACTCCAGGCGAATCTTGACTTCCTTGCCGGTTATATCCTGAATGGTTGATTTTTCAGATACTCTCTGAGGACCTTTTTGTTCCGCCGGATTTTTTACCAGGCCAAGATAATGCCTGCTGCCGTTTTTCCAGGAGAGACACTCGATCATGTTTGCAGCATTACCCTGTTCAAAAACTTTCACTCTCGGCTTCAGTCCGGCCATCTTCATGATACCGGACATTATCTCCCTCCAGGTATCGCCATAGCGTGAGAACCGTTTGCCTGTATCCCAATATTCTATCGGTGAGAGGTTAAGATAAACGGCATACCCCTTGTCAGCACGATTCCTGATAAGAACCGATGTATTCTGATCAAGCCAATGAAATAAACTTCGTGTATCTTTGACCTCAATCCCTTGAGCCTGCGGCCCATGACCGATCCCCAGCTCGAAAACCACGATCTCTTTATACCGGGAGGCGCCATCATAGTATGAAAGGCGTTTGAGAAATGGCTGCCGATATTTTTCGGCATTGATCTCGGTGATTCCCTTACCATTCATATATCCTGCTGATTCCCTCCTCCGGATCCCGAACAGGTCATCGAGCACTCCCTGCTTTTGCCCCTTGCCGTGCTCATCAAGCACTCCGCACAGATTATCAGCGACCAGGATACCTCCGGCAGCCACAAATTTTCGAAGGGCATTCACTTCGATCCCGGAAAGGCAAATGGTTTTGGGTAAAATAATTACCTTGAATTTTGAGAGCAGATCAATAACCCCCTCCCGGACATCAAGGTAGCTTATGAAATCATATTGATATCCCATATCTTCCAGGAGCTTGCACCACACCTGGCGAAGTATGCCGCTCGATTGGTTCACGTTATCTATCGAGTCCTTCCGGTTAAACCATGTTCCGCCGTGAACAATGGCATCCATTGCCCATCCTGCCTGAATACTGGGATGGCTGTAGTAGATGCCGATAGGGTCCGCTTCAAAGACGGTTTCAGAGCTCAGCAGCGGTTCGCTTATTTCTCCCTGAATCTCCTGAAAGGTATTCTTATTGGCGAGGATATAGGGTGCGATGTCATACCCCTCACCCCGGAACCATCCCTCCGGCCAGGCGATCACCGCTTGATTACCATGAAGCAGATAGTACCAGAGGAACCATGAATCTAACTTTGGATTTTGCGTGGAAAAAAAGGTCTGCATACGGAGCCGCCGGTCATTATTCCAAAACGACCGCAGGATTTCATTAGTGCCATGAATATTGTATGCTTCCATCCACTGAACCGCCCGGCTCAGCAGGGCGTAATCGTAACCACCCCAGGGCCCCGGAGCCTGCCCTCCGACAAAACCTGCCGGGGTATTGGGATCAAGAGTGTTTGCATGGTGCGTAAGGTCGGCCAGCACCGAGGCAAACTGAAAGTCCATAAAGCTCCTGAAGTCCATCCAGGGTGAAAGATTCCATCGGGAAAGATGCTTGACGGGTAATTTCTTTCGCACCTCTTCAAAACCCTGCGGCAGGACCTCGGAAAAACTCCCGAATGAGGTTCCCCACTGGTTATTTAACCTGTCAACATTTCCATATCGGTTCTGCAACCATTTTCTGAACCAGGCGATTGATTCAGGATGTATGTCCACATCACACGGCGTTACCATACGCCCTAACGAGATCTCATCATCAAAGGCATACGCAAGAACATATCCCTCTTTGGTTGCCATAATATTTTTAGTGATGTGCTGTTTTATCTGCGCAATGGTCTTTGGATCAGCCAAACTGTGAGGCCGGGTGGCTAAACCATGCTTATCGGTAACCGAAGCGATTCTATTTCCCGTGAGATAGAGAAACCCCTTGTCACCTACATGATCCACATAATAGGGAAGCCGGTTTTCGAGCGAAAACTGAGCAAGTTTTTCTTTCCCTGATCCTCTATCGATATGAAATCCGCAAAATCCGGCTTTCCGGTACAGATCAAGATCTTTCATCACCGATGTGCCGTATTGCCAGATTAAGATTCTGAATTGCTTGTATTCCGGCCGTATCGGAATTGCCGGAACCCGCTGGAATGAGCCGGTAGTCTGGTTCATGGCCAGAAGTAGCGGAGCCTGAGAAAAAATTCCCGGTAAGATGATCAGAAACAACAACAAAATTAATTTTCTAGAGCTCACTATCATATATTTCCTGTGATGCTTCAGATAATAAGTTTCGGGCAACGTTTTCCAGGCAGATAGGCAGAGCAAGTAATATCCAGAGTATTTCTTTATAGAGTGTTGTATGAGTCATTCCATAGCCTGTCAAATACACTATAAGTGCTCCTCCCAAAGCCAATGCATAAAAGGTTATCTCATTCTCCGGCAGGTTTATCGCCATAAGGTGAATCCGCCTCAATTGCAGGAAGGTTTCGGCAATGATAATAAGAAATAGAATTATTCCTAAGATGCCTGTTTCGCTGTAGCATATGACGTAGGTATTATGAGCATCCATTCCCGGATTGCGAGGGTCATAAGCCGTTACTATTTTTTGAAAATTCTTGACGCCGATCCCCAAAGGGTGATCTTTGAATATCTGGAGAGATGTCCTCCAGTAATCTGTTCTCGACAGTCTTTCTTCCTGATCATATTCCAATTCCTCTGACATTGTCTTCATCCGGGTCATGAAGTTTCCACTTACGAGCGTTACAAAAAGTACAATACCCACTCCGGCAAAGATACAGATTTTTTTACGGTATTGGGAAGGTGCCCAAAGAAGGATATAGGGAATCACGATGAGAAGGCCTGCAAAAACCCCGCGGGATTGGGTTAAGATGATGGTATCTATAGTAAAAGCAGTCCCAAGCAGGTAAAGTGATTTCTTCCACCATGTTGAGGCATATAATATTCCAAGACCTAAGAAAAGGGTACCTATAGCCGATACGGCAGCAACACCATTTGCCTCGCCGAAATCCACACCTCCAATGAATTCCAGTCTCCCTTTATAATAATAGCCGGCTGAAACTGTATGACCCTCGTAGGACAAAAACAGTGTGCTTATGATAAATATCCAGACTAACAGATTATAATCGTGGAGGGAATGGACAACCCTGATTAACAGGAAAATAAAGACGAACATTTTGGCCATCTTTACGATATATACCCAACTGTCATCCTGTACACCAATGCCAAAAACGAAAGAGCTTAAAAAGATCATTCCAAGAAATAAATAAAGCTCATACTCTCTCCGGGAAAAAGACCAGTCTAATTCACCTAGGTGTATTATTGCACCGATTACTAAAAACGCCATAGCCATAAAGGATGGTCTCGGCAAATACTGGTTAATGGCCTTTCCCCACCACATGCCTGGATCCCAGATTAAATAGACGGCAAGATAGCCTAAAATTCCAAAGATTGGCTGCCATAATGCACCAATGAATAAACCCAAGAATAGAGCAAGTACGAGTAAGAACACTGTCTGGCCTCAGTTGGCTGGTTACCTGCTCAAGACCATATCGAAAATCGACTTGACTTCATCAGCGACTGTAAACCAGGTGCGGTTCTTTACATGGGCATGTATCGATTCTCTGTTCCAGGCAGTTTCCAGAGCTGTTTTTAAGCCTTCAGAGAGGGATTGAGGAGTGCTGTCCACCAATATTCCAACCGCGGCTGAGGTTATTATTTCAGGAGCACCATAAACTCTGGTTGCAACTACCGGTGTTCCACATGCCAGGGATTCCATAATGACGTTGGCCCAGCCTTCTCGTGAACTGGCCAGGCAGAAAACATCAGCCGAACTGTACCAAAACTTCAGTTCGTCATTCGCCACCTCGCCCACGAGGGTCACGTGCCGGTCCAGATGCAGGTCTTTTATCTGTTTTTCCAATGAGGAGCGGTAGTGGCCTTCTCCGATAATATAAAGATGAATTTTCGCATCCCTCTGGATTAACCCTGGCAGGGTTTCCAGGATAATATGGAATCCTTTGCGTGGGATAAGACTGCCAACCGATACAATGACCTTGTGATCCTGGTTGATGAGAAGCTTTCTTCGGGCTTCCTCTTTATCTATAGGATAAAAAATATCTATGTCAACTCCATTGGGTATGACACTGATTTTTTTTTCATCAATGCCAAGATCGGTCATCTCCTGCTTTAAAGCATTACAGACCGAAATGACATGATCTGCCTGATTCAATGTATACCGTATCATGGGTTTAATAGACTTAAAACGGGTAAACTGGTTTATGTCGGAACCTCTCGCTGATAAAACGAGAGGCCTGTTGATGCACTTGCTGCACAGTAAGGCCGCCAGGCCATCGGGAAAAATGTAATGGCCATCTATAAGGTCAAAGGGAAAGACCTTAGAGATTTTTTTAATCAGACCAATGGTAGAAAGGTACATGGCAAAACCATGAAAAGGCATGCTTATTTTCGGGACAAGGGGATAGCGGGGGTGAAAAACTTCGATGTTGTTCATGAGCTCGTACTTTTTAATCTGGGAGTATTGATATTTTTTGCCGAAAACAGGCAGGGGAGGGCAGTAGGGGATCGGAGCGACGACTTTAATTTCGCAGTTCCTGAGCTGGGCAAAGTGGAACATGCGCTTTTTTATGAATATATTGTTGTTCGGCTGGTGATGGTTTGGGAAAAGGGTAGTATAAACAAGGACTTTCATAGGCGCTTATCTTTCATTTGCGAGCACTCTTCGATACAGATTATGATAGGCATTTATCATCTGATCATGCCGGTATTCGGATATGCACTTGTGCCTGTTTTTCATGCCAAGGTATGACCGTTTTTCCCTGTTCGTGATCAATTGCTCAAGTGCTGCCTGATACTGTGGTTCATTCTCCCGGGGAACAATAAAAGCGTGATTTTCCCTATCCACCATGTTCCGGATATCTCCGACATCAGTACTCAATACCGGCAGTCCACTGGCCATTGCTTCCAGAACCGACACAGGCATCTGCTCGGTTTTTGAAGACAGGGCAAATATGTCCATCATTTGATAGTAGCGGGGAGTATCTTTATGATGCCCGAAAAAATGGATTCTTTCTTTGATTCCCAGTTCTTCGGCTAAATTCATCAGCCCGTCCTTTTCCGGCCCATCGCCGACGATTATAAGATGCGGTGGAGGGATGAGTGTCTTGATACCTGCCAGGGACCGGATGAGTAAACCGATATTTTTTTCCTCCCGCAGATGGGCTACTGTGCCAATGATACAGGTTTCATTTCCTATACCCAACTCTTGGCGGGCTTCATCGGTTTTCCGGAGCGAAAAACGGTTACAATCAACACCGTTCGGAATATAAATGATTTTATCCCGGGGTATCTGCCAGATATTTTCAGCAATCCCCCGTAAATTAGCCGATGGTACGATCACTCCTGATACATGGCGAAACAGAAAACGCCGAAAGAGGATTCTTCGTTTCTTCTGCGGTACCTCTGCCTCATCGGGCCGAAAGCCCGCTTCCATATGGATAATCTTATTGAAATTGCATATCTTGGCTGCTAAGATGGCATCGATGGCACCCCAATTGTATGTTAGAACAATGTCTGGAACCATCGAGTAAATTATCTTCGCCAGTTTGGGAATGGTAAAGAAGGAAGGGCTTTCTTTACGCACAGGAGTTATATAATTTACGGTAACTTTATCATCGTGGACAAGATTCTTTGCATCTAATCTTTGGTCCATGGCCATGATGGTATGGTGAAAATATTCAGGAAGGGCATTAATAATCATAGACATTCGTACCTGCACCCCGCCTGGTACAAAGGTGGAAAATATATGGAAGAACTTAATTTTCCTATTAATCAACGAATTCACGCATCCATAATTCAAAGGTTACTATTCCCCATATCAGCCGGTCGCGGTCACCCACACCGCTCATATGTTCTTCGACAATTTTTCGTATAAAAACCGGATTCAATATTCCGCGGCCAATACACTGTTTCCCCAGAACGATATCAAGGATAAAATCTTTTAACTCCTTGCGCATCCAGAGAGCAGTAGGCTGGCTGAATCCCCGTATTTTTTTATGCAGGCGGATTTCTTCCGGGATCAAACCCTGGATCGCCTTCCGGTAGATCAGCTTTTTCTCAGCGCTTTGTGGTGTATAACCTGTCAGTTTATATTTAGCCGGGATTCTGAAGGCCAGTTCTACCAATCTATAATCAATGAAGGGGGTTCTGTTCACCACCCCGTGTGCGGCTGACATCCGTTCATTTTTAAAGAGAAGATCATTAGGCAGATAGGTCTTGCATGCCCCGTACTGATACAGGTTTATCCCGTCCTTGAATTGTGCGCGCCGCAGGTAAAATTTGCCGGGCTCAAGCTCATCCCAATTTCCCACAAGCCGCTGATATTCTCCGGTGAGGAGCTGGCGTCTGGTTTCACGGTCGAATGCAGGCAGCCAGGTCAACATCCGGTCGATGGGCGACATGCAAACCCTTTGACACAAGCGCCTGAAAGCGGCTACTTTCCCTGTCCTGTTGATCTGCAGCGAACCTGCCCAAGGACCAAATATTACGGTGCGGAACAATTTGGGGATTCTCTCGAACAGTTCGACAAGATTTTCTCCCACAACACCGCCGCCGCCACAAAAAATTTCGTCAGCAGCTTCACCATCAAAAACAGTTTCCAAACCAGCAGATTTAACCTGTTCCATACAAAGGTATGTGCCCATGGCCGAAGCGTTATTGATAGGATAGTCGCTGTTCCTTATTACTTTCTGAAGAAGATCAGCAGCCATTTCAGCCCGTAAGGTTGCCTTGTTCTTCAGAAGGTTGTATCGGCTCAGCATAATTTCCTGCAAAGAAGAATCGTCAAACGATTCTTCTTCAAATCCGATGGAAAATGTCTGGAGTTTTTTATCTGGTGCGGCCTGAGCAAGGACGGAGGAAATGAGACTGGAATCGACACCTCCGCTGAGTATCGCTCCAAACGGCTTTTCTCCTATCATCCTTATCTTGATGGCATTGAGCGCAAGCTCTCGTATTTGATCCTGAAAATCTCCCTCACTGGTAGAATAATCCTCGACAATAGTATTGAGGCTCCAGTACTCATGTTCTCTGCACGAGCCGTTTTCCCAGATAACGGCATAGCCGGGACGTACACTCTTGATTTCCTCGAACATGGTATAGGGATGAGGAACACAGGTGCCGGCGAAATATAGATCCACTGCCTGGAGAGATAGCTTGCGTCCTATAATACCAGTACCCAGGAGAGCTCGAATCGTGGTCGCGAATATAAATTTCGAGTCTTTTTCACTGTAGAAGACAGAGCGGGAACCAAGGTGGTCACGGATCAGGAGAAGACGTCTGCGGTGTGCATCATACAGGGCTATGGTAAAAATTCCATTCAGCTCAGCAGCAAAACTGTCACCGCGCTCTTCATAAAGATGGGGAATGATTTCCGTATCCGATTCTCTTGACAGCTTATGGTCTCTGCCCAGGAGCCAGGACCCTATTTCCTGGTGGTTGTAGATCTCTCCGTCACAGACAGCAATCACTTCACCTGTTTCGTTGGTAACAGGCTGAGTACTATCACCAACGGTCCTCTGAATACTGGCTCCCAGACCGATGGTATCTTCCCCATATATGCCTGTACCGTCCGGCCCTCGAAAAGACATGGCCGCAAGCATACTTGCAAGTATCTGGCGAATGCTATCTTTCGATTGGTCAGCGATTATTCCACAAATAGCGCTCATAGTTGATCTCACTTTGTAAAAAGGGTGTTGGGGGTAGAGGGTAGCGCGGGCAAAAGGCCCCGTTGATTACCGAGATGGGAGAATTCAGAAATCACAGGAGCCACGAGAGGGTGGTTCCCTCTGAGCACTGGCTCCCGGATTTTTGAATTCTTTTGATAGCAGATTCCTCTGTAATAGGATTGAATTAATTATTGAGCAAAGTATTTCATAGCAAAATAATACGTCTTATCTGGATCATAGGTAATGAATGACGGATTATTTGGTTCCAGATTTCGTGAAGTATTATAGGAGCTTATCACTCCGGGGATATCTATGGTACAGCTCTGTTTGCTGCCTGGCTGATCAGGCTGAGGTTCGTTATCAATGTTGGCTGCGGCAAAAAAGGCTGTAAAGCTGGCAGGATCATATTGAAATTCCCGGGTTGCCTGGTTGAAACCCAGCCAGTCGACAATAGGTTTGTCTGAAAACTTTATCTGATAGGAAACCGCTCCATCAGGTACTGTCCAGGTCAAGGCGTAATTATTATTGCCATTGTTGACTACTTCAAGGTTATCGAGGTAATGCCAGGTATTCAAACCATACAGGTCTGCATACATCAGGTCCTGGGCAGGGTATGGGGTTGCAGCATTCAGCCCGCCTCCAAAAGCAAGGAGCTTTTTACCTCGCTCCAGGTATTTCACATCTCCCGTCTTGAGATATGCAAACCACATTGCTCTCGATGAGTCGAATTTACCCATTTCACCATCTACCCACTGGTTAGCACTGTGGATAAGATAGCGATTGAGATAGCCAAAATCAGTTCCCCCCGGCTCATCGAAGTAAAGCTCATGGTATATACACTGACTTACACCAAGGAGATAATCCTCCAGTTCCTCACTTCTCGGATAAGTCGTGTCACAGGTTTTCAGAACTCTTAATCCCTGCCAGACAGCATCCGGATGTATTGAGATAAAGAAAAACCTGAGATGCGGATTTTCCTCATTCGGCCACTCCCACACATAACCTCGCTCCGGGTTTCTTCCGGGCTTCGAATTTTCATCTCTTGAATCAAGAAGCATATCAGTCATTGATTCGAGTATAGACTTGAGCCGTTCATCCTGTGAAAATTCAAAACCCAGTGCTATAGTACTGTAATACCGGGAGTTGGAACGTGTATCTCCATCCTTTAACCTGATCGGGCCTTTTTTAATGAATTCTTCGAGGTAATCATGTATAGCCTCTTTTATTTCCTCGTTTCCGGTCAGGTAATAATATAACGGCATTGCCCACCAGTGGTTATGGCTATAATAATCGAAGTGGTTCTGCCCTCCACCTGCATTATAGGCGTCTGTTTCGACGATTGCATACCGATAATCAGATTTGATAATTGATTTTGAATAATCGAAATCATCTGTCCTTCGAATGGCGGAATCCGTGTTGAATAGCGTTTTCTGCAAGCCCCCCATATATCTTCCGCCAGCACCATTCTTTAAAAATGTAAATAAGCTGCAAGCAGGCACATCAGTTCCCTGTACACCGCTATACCAAAACGTTCTCCATACTAAGACCCCATTATTGCAATGAGACCACTCATCCTTGGGAATACCATATCTGGGCTGGCCAAAATTCCTCAGAAACCAGTCATCCATTGCTGTAGCGCTGACGAGCCCCTCCTGACCAAAAAGAGCCTTTGTTTTTCCATAGTAGTTGATGGATGCTCTTCCTACGAGCGGCTGTTCTATGCGGTAAAGAGCTGTCAGGTTATCGATTGGATCGGTATGGAAGTCAAACAGAATTTCCCGTGTCTCATGCGTTCCCCATCCCATAACGATGTCCTTTTTCGAGTTGTATCTGGAGAATACTCCGACTTCTACATTGCCCTGAGAGGTAAATGTAATACTCGACGGCCAATAACTCGACATGTATTTCATGGCTATCGATAATCCGATGTTACTCTGATCCTTGATTTCAGCAAAACCTCTCGTCCAATGGCTTGAATCACCCAGAGGGTTAAGAGTAGCTGAACCGTTTTTCAGTTCCAGCCCTCTTTGAATATAGTTAGTTCCCACATCACCAGCAGCCCTTTCCATTGGAGGATGAGGCCAACTGGTCGTGGCATCAAGTTTGTCGTTCTCAACCGTACTTCTCCGATGGGCTTCACTGAAGGCCTGAAACAGAGAGGCAGTATTATCAATGGTTCCAGAAACGATGCTGTCTCTGGTGGCAAACTCAAATTTTGGCCTGTCCCCAAGGTTCAGGGGAATAGATAACTGCATTTGAGAAAAGATCCTTGGCATCTGAGAATACTTGCCCGATTCATTGATATGTTTCTCTTCTTTCCCATGCCTCATGATTACATAAGTCTTCACGTAAGATTTATTCTTATAGAAATGGAACCGTATAGTATAATCCATTAACCGGTTACCCAAAGTGTCCTTAAATGAACCCATCGCCTTGACAACCGCTCTTACCGGCCCATTTTCTTCAATCACGGCTCCTGAATCAGCGTCATTTTTTGAATCATAGGTTTCATTCATCTTTAATGTATGAGTTGTGCCATCCAATAAGGTGTAAGTCCTGTTTTCATAACCTACCATAGACAAGCCTCCTGAATTATTGGGAAGGACAAGTCTTTTACCATTAACCACAACCTCGTCAAACAGGTTAAAATTTCGTTTCTTTAACCTGAATTGGGCCGGGCCGGTATCTATGATAATATAATCACCATTATCAGCGGCCAGGGCAGAGCCACCGGAATTGCCCGTTCCTTCAACCAGGTTGATAACTGCCAAATAGTCTTTTGGAACACTTATCTGGGTATCTACGAGCACCCATTTGAGGTTGCCATTTGGCCAATAGGCCAGAGGTCTGAACTGCTGGATGTTTGCACCACGCAACCCAAGTTGAGCAATGTCAGTAATTCCTGAATCCTCTGCCAGAGGAATTCCTACGGTCAGGGGTTCATTAATTCTGTCCATTCCCGGCATAGTACGTATTTTACCTGTCCGGGCACAGTAATCGCTGTCTTGAGTCAAGGCTTCATGAACAGTAATTGGAACATGCAAACCAGCAACCGGAGGATCACCGGGATCCTCATGACCCCCTGGATCACCCGGATTGCCGGGATCATCAGGGTTATTGGCGATGGTAAATGCCGTGGTCAGTCTGGTATAATTCCAGTTCTTATCATAGGAATAGGTATCCAGGTAGTACCGGCCATTTTCATATCGGGTTGTATCAATAAATAAGCTGTAAGAGGGGGTCCTGGCTATCTTTATCGACTTTGAAGTTTCTCCTTCTTTTGACCAGTAAAATTCTACCCTTTCAATGCCTGATTCATCGTGAGTTATTGCTTCTATGTTCAAATTTCCACTTTTTGTATCACCACTTTCTACACCAAAGATGTCCAGGCTGGGAGGGTCTGATTCGATGGTCCCAAGAATTTTGCCGGCACCGAGATCCATGGCTTTATATCCAACCGCATCGAAATAGGTACTGTGAGCCGAATCCCTCATGATTGAATTTTCGGATGGACGAAAAAGACCCGCTTCACAATAACGGGCCCCTTCATAGGGAGGAGTGTCGATCAAATCAGACCATTTTTCATTGCTAGGTTGATCATGGATATTCAGGGTACGCTTACTCAGACCATCGCATTTCCAGGCAGTAGCCGGAGTATGGTATTCATCGTCCAGTTTTCCAATGACATGGCCAAGTTCGTGAGCAAGAACAACATAACTACTAGAGTATTTATAGAGATGCACCGATGATTGGCCATAGCTTTCCTGACCATCGTAATTGTGCAAAACGATCAGGATATCACAGGGAGTCTGAGCGGCAAGAGAATTAATTTTTGCCTGATCAAGGTCCTGGCCCGATACCGGGGAATTGGCATCTATCATCCAGACATTAAACTTGGCATAGTTATTGACAAACCAATTAACGGTGAGTATTCTGCTAAGGTTTTCAGCTACCTTGGCTTCATATGTTTGCATCTCGTTTGACGTGAACCCCGATCCTATGAACGTCAAGTCAATGTGGGTCGAAGGGTCACCATTGTCAACTATTTTTGTGACTCCCTGGTTATCATACAGGCAGGCAGAAATGGACAACGCTGCAATCAGAAGACAAATCAAGAGAAGATAAGATTTTAGCTTGCTGGACATAATGTTTTCCTCACCCGGGGCTTCCTGAACCCTGTTCTCCCCCAACCCAGTGTTAATAAAATACTCCAAGTTGATAAAAACTCTCCTCTGCTGTTTATGAGAGATCTTTATACCCACATCGCAGAACTCAGGACAGAAATTGTTATTACATAGTTTACTTATTTTTTCAGTAGATTTCCAGTGGCAAGATATTTTTATCGTTTTCAGTTAACCTTATAGATATTCATTTCGTTATTTACAATACCTATAAATATAGTATAGACAGGCTCAGAAATCAAGTTAAAAATAATTATATTTATTTATATATGATCATTATTTACTTAACTGATCCTGTATCAGTAAGTATCTTCTAGTCAGAACAATCTGCCAGTGGTGTTTTGGCCCTCACCTTGCCGATGATGTTTTTCACATCATCGAGGATGTCTCTTGAAAAAATAGATATATACAATACGTAGAAAGCTGCACCGATCAGGATGTAGGTGGACATGCTGAGAATGGATACAGTATCTTTGAAGAGGGCAGTTTTTATCAGGGTGATGAAGATAAACATCAGGAGTGACCCGATCAGGGGCATGCTGACTACCTTAAAAAACCTGCTGAATGAGACGTCAACCTCTTTCAACACATGGTAGAGAAGGTAGCTGAATTCCAGCGGGTAGATAATCAGCCAGGAGAGGGCAACAGCGAGCAGGCCATACTGAATGGTAGCAAGGAAAGCCAGAGGCAACAGGGTGGCGCACAGCAGTGAATAGGTGAATAACTGCCTGGTTTTTCCAACGGATTTAAGAACAGTAAGTAACACACCGGTGTATGAGTAGGCGATCCCTAAAAGGCAGAATACTCTGAAAACAGGGAGACTGGGAAGCCATTTTGGCGTCATGACAATGACAAAAATTTCTTCGGAAATGGCAGACATACCCAGCAGGATAGGAAGGGAAAAGATTGAAATAAAATAGGTGAGCTTTAAGAAGTAATGCTGTAGATCTTCTCTGCTATCCTGAACTTTTGTGAATACCGGGTAGGTGACCTTATTAACTATTACAATGACCTTATCGATAGCTATTCTGGAGAAATCCATGGCCACTCCATAGTAACCCAGTGATTTCTCGCCAAGGAATTTGCCAATGATAATCGAATCGCTTTTTTGACAGACGTAATTCAGCAGGTGGTGGCCGGTTATGGGGATTCCGAATCTTAGGAGGTTATAGATCCTCGAAAAACTGAAATAAAGCTGCGGCTTCCAGCGGGAATAGTAGAGGATGATAATGCAGGAAGCAAAGTTTTGCAGCAGCGTGCACATAACGAGGCTCCAGACACCATATCCCATGAATGCCATCACCAGACTGACTGCATTGCTGAAAACAACCGATATAAACTCCGCAAGCGATATTTTTTTGAATTCAAGATTTCTTGCCAGCAGGCTATTCGGTATTCCCTTTACGGCCATGAGGAAGGTTACAATACTTAAGGCCCGAATTATATGGATAAGCTCCTGATTGCCGAAAAACAGGGCGATGATTTTGGCAAGGAACCAGGTGGCGAAACACAGGCACAATCCGAAGGTCAATGAAAACCAGAATGCGCAGTTGATATCCTCGATGGTCAGATTTTTTTTCTGGATCACGGTTTCGCCCATGCACAGATCGTATACGATAACGATGACCGCTTCGTATACCAGGGCCATGTTCATCAATCCAAAATCGTTCGGGGAGAGCAACCGAAGCCAGGCCAGGGTCACGAGCCATGAAAACAGTTGTCCAAAAAATTTGGCGGCTCCAATCCAGAATACACTTTTAACGGCCTTTTCGGCTAAATCCCGCATGTCAGAATTTCGAGCTCCCCGGAAAAATTTACGCTTGGTTGAGTGTCTATAAATATCCTGTGCCAAAGCTCCAGAGTGATGAGCGATATAATCGCTGCCTCCGAACCCGATGCGTAATCGGTACGGCCTGACACAAAGTCTTCAACCATTTTGGTTATAAATTTCCTGCTGAAATAGCCACGGTTTAAGGTTCGGGAATCCAGGAGTATATCCCTCACATAATGAGGTATCTTCCTGATAAGCCATTCCTGAATTGGCATGGCAAATCCCTGTTTCTTCTTTTTCAGAGTATATTCCGGAAGCAGGGGCCGCAAAGCTTCCTTCATGAGGTATTTTCCAGCGCTGCCCCTGATCTTTAAATCCGTTGGGATGGTAAGGATAAACTCTACCAGTTCGAGATCATGAAAGGGACTTATGGCATTGAGGCCATGAGCCATGGTCATCCGTTCCACCTTGACCATGAGATCATCCGGAGCATAGGAAATCATGTCGAAGTAAAGAATTTTATTCAAAAGGTCCTGATCCGAAACATGCTCATAGATAGAGCGGGCTATGGAAAGGGGATTGTTTTGGGCATTGATCTTCAGCATGTCAGCGCTGTAGAGACATTGTTTGAGCAGCTCCGGGATCGGCATATCCAGGATTACCCGCTGTTCCTCGATCGGATGGGTCTGCCGGTAAACCATTCTCTTGGTCCTGTCCAGCAATGAGTTGCTGCCCGCGGACAAGGTCATGCCTGTCAGCATCCGGTTTACGCTTTTGCATTTGAGAAGCCGGAACGGCAGGCAGTCATGCTGTAAGCTGCGGAGGGCTTTAAAATGGTGACCCGATCCGCCAAGAAGCTGGTCCGGAAAGTCGCCGGTTAAAACATCGCTTCCCTGTTCCCTGGCAAGTTGAGCGGCAAAATAGGATGGGATAGCCGAGGTATCGGCAAAAGGTGCATCGTGGTGATAGACTAACTTTTCCAGCAGTGAATGAAAGTTATCATCAAAATCAACCAGAATTGTATAGTGGTCAAGGCCGAAATAGTCAGCGACCACTTTGGCGTCATTTATTTCATTATACCGTTCTTCCTTGAATCCTGCGGTAAATACCTTGAACGGCTGCCTCCCTTTGAGCTCATACATGACAGCGGCAACTGCACTCGTATCGAGTCCGCCACTCAGGAAAGCTCCGGCATCCGGGTATTTCCTCAAGCGTCTTGATACTGCATTTTTGAAGGTCTCAAGGAATTTTTCCCGATAATGGTTTTCCGGTGTATCCTGGCCATTCAACCGGTATTTGATTTCCCAGTATGATTTTTCACTGATATTTCCATCTTTGCAGACGAGTATATGCCCCGGTTTCACCTGGTAGATTGATTCAAATAACGTGTCCGGGTTTGGAACATATCCATAGGAGAGAAAATTATTCAGACTCCGTAAACTGACTGATTTTTCAAAGTCCTCACAGGTAAGAATTGCCTTGATTTCTGAAGCGAATATCATGGCATTTTTCAATCTGGAATAAAAAAGAGGCTTATAACCCAACCGATCCCTGATGAGTAATAATTGAGGTATACTCTCATCCCAGACGGCAATGGCGTATGAGCCGTCGATTTTCTCTCCAAAATTAACTCCGTATTTGCTGTAGAGCTGGAGGATAAGATCAGCGTTCGAAAGAGAACCAGGATCGAAGCTCTGGTCGCGTACGCTGAAGATATCACCATCTATCACCGCCAACAGCCTCTTCGAATTGTCATAAACATACTCTTTGAGATATCCATGCGGTTGGTGAGACCTGACGCCAAAAGCCCCCCAGCCTTTCAAAGACTGCACCTTGCAGTCTGCTCCCCGGTGTTGCATCGCAGCAACCATCCGGGAAAGTAACTCCTCCCCTGTACCTGGTGCCTCAGCGGACCAATAGGTAATGCCGGCTATTCCACCCATGAGGATATCCTTTGTGTTACTTGTTTTGACATATCAGTGATCATCAGGGCAAGGGAAATAAGGAATGGCAGGGGATCCTTTCTATCCCAGACCGCGTAATTGATGTTCCCGCCCAATTTATGAAGTATATCCCCCGGTTTTTTTCTCCGGGTGAACAATTCGCTGGTGAAATGCTTGATAAAGCCATCTTCGGCAATCCAGGTAGCTGGCTGATATTTTGAGGAGGAGGATGGAGGCCTGCCTTTGCCAGTGAGGTCAGAGTAGGCGACCAGAGGGAGGTTGATGCCAAAGCTTCCACTCAGCCGGTGCTGGTCCCAGAACCGGGGATTTATTTCAATCAGGTAATAGATTCCGGTGGCAGGGTCCCTTTTGTACTCAATTTCCGATGTGCCGGTAAATCCGATAAATTTTAACAGGCGTTTGCTGCATTCAGTGATTTCATTATTAACAGCGCTTTGAACAACAATCCCGGTACCGAACCTCTCCGGTCTCTGGATTCTCTTTCGGGTATTGAAAGAAACCAGAACATGAGAATGCCGGTCACAATAGGAACAAAAGGTATAAATATCGTCATCCGCACCCTCGATATATTCCTGCAGCAATACCGTAGGATTGATGTGCTTGAATCTATTGTATTCCCGCCAAAGAGTTTTCTCGGATGGGCAATAAATCGCTTTCCTTTTTACAATCTTCCAAATTCTGTCTTTTCTCCAGTCAGCCGCACGAAGAGGTTTTATGATAACCGGGTAGTCAATTTGAGAGCTTATTGAACCTAATTCATCCTCTCTGCCAATTACATATGTTTTCGGTGTAGTGACATTGCACCTTTTGGCAGCTTCAAACAATTTCCACTTATCCATGACCGTATTCAGGGTGTTCTTTTCCGGCAGGGCAATGATAAAATAGGGTTCGAGTTTTTCCCGGTACCTGTTGAGGAAAAGAATATCATGGTCTCTGGTGGGGAAGATGACCGGCTTTTGGGTTTCTCTTTGAGCAAGGGCTATCAGAAACTGAGAGAGCCTCTCCGGTTCGGCCTGAGAATCCGGAGAATGGAAAAAATTAACATATCTGCTATAATTACCGCATGCCCATCTTTTCGATCCTATTCCGAAAACCTTTATCCCTGTTTCGGCAAAAGATCTGGCGATGCCAAGTCCCGTATATGCTAAGTTGAGTATGAATACCGATGGAAATCCACGTGAATCGAGGTCAACTTCCGTATCAAAATCAATTTTTAATTTTGGATTCAATCTCGTGCTTTCCTCTTCTTATGAGGTTGTAACAACCGGTTAACAATCTGTACATATTCTCTTGCGTGGAGCGTCTGGATATCCGTATTTCCAGTAAATCCCGTGAATAGTTCTCCCACATTTCCTTATAACCGGCACCCTGGCCTCCTATCTTGAGAAAATCATACTCCTTATAGCCTTCATGAATCGCCTCCTCTATGCAGTAGCTGTGCAGCAGCAATCCAAGCCGTACATGGGTATTTTCGTGAGGAATAAGCCCAGCCTGGAAAAAATGAATTTTGTTGTCAAAGGCAAAATTATAATTAGCGGCCACGGGTCTGTTCTCTAAATGTAAAAAGCACAGCTTTAACCAGCCGTTATTGAATGCCAGAGGTATCAGTTTCTTATGGAATGCCTTCCATTTCCGGCTGAAAAAAGCTCCGGGCTGTCCCTTGCCCTGCCATCTGTGCTGATGCAAGGCTTCCAGATCATCGAATGCTTTCGAAAGCTCATGTTCATGCTGAACCACATGATAGGTTCCTGACAGTTTATTGAATTCTTTTCTCCCTCTGGTGATCTTGTAGCGGAGACTTCCCTGAATGGATTGAAGATATTCATCCCAGGTATCAGGGAGTTTAATCAAGATGCTCGGAGTGCGTTTGGTGATTTGAAAATTTAACCCATTCTTTCGGGCAGCCTCATGGAGCAGGGTTGAAGCAGGAGACTCGGCGGAAACGTTTTCTAAAATTATTTCATCCCAGGCAGGGAGACCGGAAAGGCATTTCACCAGGCCATCGATAAAGTCTTTTTCTCTGCCTTCCCGAATGATCAAATCAAGATAATCGGAAACAACGTTTCTCTCACTGGTTCTGCCGGAACCGAGGAAACCTGCGGTTTTGTACGGTAATAACTTGAAATACCGGATATTTTCACGGTGTATCGAAAGAGGAGCTATCCCGATGATTTCCTCACCTTCAGATCCGAGAATAATAAACAGATATCTTTCATCACCATAGATTTCCCACCAGGTATACAGCCATTCCCAGGTCTGGGTTATGGCCCTGTTTGAGCTTCTCTGAACAAGTCTGTTCCAGACAGTGTGAAGGCTTTCAAATTCCTCGGAATTATCAATAATCCTGAAACTTAATCCGCGAGGCGAGGATAGTTCCGTATCCAGTATTCTGGATTTTATCAGAGCTGAGTTACTCAATGTTTTCCAATGAGAATTTTTCCATTTCTTACGAGGACAAAACCTGCTTTCGGCATCTCATCAAGCCCGCCTAAGATACACAGTGCATTTGTATATCCCTGCTCACGTAATAAGATCGCTGCACGAGCGCTCTGTGCCTCACCCGCTCACCTGCAGAAGAGTAAAATTGTCTGGTCTTTTGGATATGGGAGGTTAATTTTCTCCAGCGTCGATAAAGGAATGTTAACAGATCCAAGAATACGTCTGCTCTTGTAGTAATTTGCTCCATCAACTGAAATCAGGATGGCTTTGCCGGATTTATAGATTTCAAATGCCTCTTGAATGCCAATTCTTTTTGCACTTTGAGTTTCTTCTCGATACTCGTTAACTATATCTTCATGTGAGGCATTCTCGGATGTCGCCCAAACCGGGTATGGAGGGCACAAGAGCAGGATACCAAGGGCAAGGACCGGAATAATTTTCAGCATAGTTACCTCTATAATTTCCACTGGTTATCATCTTAAAGAATTTGAGATAATTCCCAGGGGTACCACCGCTTCAGTGCAAATGCTTCAGTATGGTGATTGTTTGAACCTATTATCGTTGTTACTGCACAGTTAAAATGAAGTTTCCGCAATATATTGAACATCTCAGGGCTGTACTGGGCTTCTTTGCCAAATGGATAAGCAAAACTGCTCACCTGTTTACCAACCTTTTCCTCGATCGTTTTTTTTGATTGCTGGATTTCCTCTTCAGCCACAGCAAGCGGTATCCTGGTCAATATCGGATGGTTGACGGTGTGGGCCCCAAAGGAAATCCCCTGTTCAGACATCTCCCGGATTTCATCCCAGCTTAACATGAGGTTATCAAGCTCCCTGAAATCATTAACTGCAAGTCTTATGCCCAATTCATCGAGCAGACGGAGCCGCTGCTCATCGGGACAATCTTTGAAATATCTCATGACCTTCTCGGATGCAGCAAACTTTTCCTCTCTGGTTCGCAGGGGAGCGGTAATGCGCTTATCAGCGGCAAGCTCCAGATATGTTTTGTCTGTTTTCATAAACATGAAGCGCAGCTTGATAAACCAGGGTGCGATCCCGCTTTCAACATAGCTCGTAGTTACAAAAATAGTAGCCGGAACCTGATATTTTTTCAGAATCGGGTAAGCTTTCTCAAAGTTATCTTTGAACCCGTCATCAAAAGTGATGGCTACACAACCGCGCAGGGATTCTCCTTTTTGGGATCTCTCCATGATTTCGTCAAGTGACATAACATGGTAATTCTTTACCAGGAAGGCAATTTGCCGTTCAAAATGACTGGTTGATGTTTCCGGATAAAAGCCGTTGGGCTTATCGGTTATCATATGATAAGGCAATACGAAAAATCTCTCTAAAAGAAGACTGAAACGGTAAATTTTAGCCTTAAATAACAACTGCTTGCATGCGCTTTTCACTGGGGACGGTACCATGGTGTCTATTCCTTTGAAACAGGGATGAGCTGATAGTTACCTGAAGGCTTTTGGGGAGCTTTCACCTTCCCCAGTTTTTGAAGCAGTTTTTCAGCGTTTCCCAGCCAGGTAAATTGATTCATCACTTTCTCCTTTGCCCTCCTGCCCATACGGTTTCTCATCTTTCCATCATCCAGCAATTCTCTGATTTTCATCCTCAATGATACCGTATCATTGGGTGGAAACAGGCTTCCGTCTTCACCGTCACGGATTATCTCCCGCAGAGGAGGATAATCCGCTGCAATCGGCGGGACTCCCAGAGCCATATATTCAAATATCTTCATTGGCGAACCATGCATATTCGAGCCCGCCATCAAGCCTATGTCAAAGAGCTCAATATATCGTGGAACATCCTGATAATCGACAAAGCCGGTTATCGTAACCCTGTTCTGGATATTCAAGACATTGATGAGTTTTTCAAGATCTTTCCGGACCGGTCCATCACCTACCAGTAAGACATGGATATCCATTTCCTCAAGAAGATCATGGACAGATTGAAGGAGAAAATCCAGGCCATGCCAATATACGAATGCTCCAACGCAGCCGATTACATATCGGGCTTGAATACCAAGATATTCTTTCCTCAGTTTTTTCGATGGAGGTATCTCAAACCGTTGAGGATCTATGGCATTGGGCAGGACTAAAATTTTTTCTTCGGGGATTTGCCGGTATTGATCGAGGATCAATTGCTTAAAGTGGTGAGTAATGGTTATCAAAAGGTTTGCTTTTTCAAATACTTTTCTCTCTATCGACCGTGCCATCTCCTTGAGGGCGCAGGGCCTCGATCTTTCAATGACAGTTGCATCGTTTACCTCAAGCACGAGGGGAATTCCATATCGTTGAGCCAGAAAAGTCGAAGCAAAGTTGTTGAGAGCGTATCTCTCATATAAAAAGTCATATTTATAAAGGCTTAACATCTTACGTAAACTTTTATAGGCATAAACGTTATAGCCAAGCTCCATAATTTCAAAGGCAACCTGAGGTGTGTTTTTACTCACCATGTGCCAGAACCTGTTTAACAATGAACCATGAGAACCATTATTTGCGCTTGCAGTCTCAGGTTTTACTGATACGGCAAAAGGGTCGATTCCGGGAGGACCGATAATGTCGACCTGATATCCGCAATTTTTGAATCCTCCTGCCATGCCCCGGATATGAACACCCTCTGCACCTTGTCCCTGGGTGCGGTGATGGAAAAGAATCCGGCTGCTCCATGCCCGTGGCTGAAACCGCTCGGCATACTGAGAATCAGCTTTCAGTAAAGCTTCAGGCAATTGCTTGTATCCCTTTTTGAAATAAAGAGGCCAACAGCATGGTCACCATCAGGAGAAATGCAAACTGAACTGATAGACTCAGTATGGAGCTGCCCGAAACAATCGGGTTATACTTGATTAACAAAGCTCCATGCAACAGAAACAACTCATAAGAAATATTGCCGATATAGGTGAGAAACTGGCTATAGTAATTCCAGGACCCGATGCATGCGAAGAGATAGATCAATCCCATGCAAAAAAGGATGCCGATGACTTCACTGGCAAATTCATACACGATGGAGGGTATGACAGTAATTACGGCAGGCAGGAAAAATGATTTAATCCCTATGCTCAAGACTATGCACAACAGGGATACGCCAAAGAGGATTGGTTTATTTTTGGTATTGGTAAACGATTCCCTGAAAAACGGATGATAATAGCCTAACGCGCAGCCGACCGGGAAAGCGAAGATCTGATTCCAGCCGAGATGAGTGACATAATAGTTCAGGGAGAACATTATCGCTGAACAGGTCAGGAGAAAGAGCATAACCTTCTTCCTGCCGGGTAGAGAAGCAGCAACAAAAAACAAAATGTACCATAAAATTAACACGGTAATATACCACCGTACGTAATCGATATGGCGTGTTGTGGTATTGATATTGATTCCCAGGAAGGTTAACAGGATATCTCCTGATGGATAGGATCTTCGCAGAATCAGATAGTCTAATACAATCAATAAAACCGTTGCAATCCAATAGGGTACCATTACCCTTTTCATTCTCTGGAGAAAATAATCTCTCAAGCCGGGCTTTTTGTTTTTGCTCGACATAGTCAGGCCATAGCCGGAAAGGAGAAAGAATAAGGCAACGGCATCACCACTGAGGATGATACTGCTTTTTGTCTTTGACACATGAAGCCACAGGTGTCCAATAATCACCAGCAAAATGGCCAGACCTTTGAGTTGACCTGTCTGTAACTTGTCAAGGAGTTGTGAATCAGCCTTTTTCAAGGTAAGAAAAGAGGCAATGAGCAGGATCGAAAAAATCACCGCATTGGTCAAATTGGCATTACCTGCGGATAACTTGGCGACTTCGTAATTGGTGAAAATGGACTGGAACATTTCTTCTCGCTTATTGTCGGGAGGTTATTTTTCTTGGATATCCTGGAGCCAGTTTCTTCCCCAAAACTCAAAAAACAGGATACTCCACAATTCTGCCGAATACTCTCCTGATCCGGCCTGATGCTCCTTCCACAGAGTGGCAACGGTTTTTGTATTCAGATACCTTTCACAAATGGAGCCTTTCTCGAAGACGGAGCTTTCAAACATGGTTTTTAAATCATTCTTCAGCCACCCGGAAATCGGCATCGAAAACCCCATTTTTCTCCGATACAAAATTTCCTCCGGGACCAGGGGTTCGATTGCTTTTTTGAATATGTACTTTGGCTTCTTCCCCTTGAGTTTCAGGCTGGAAGGTATGGTTGCCACCAGTTCCACAAATTCGTGGTCCAGCAGCGGGACTCTCACTTCGAGGGCATGGGCCATACTGGCCCGGTCTACCTTGGTGAGGATATCGTCAACCAGATAGGTTTTAAAATCAACATATTGTACTCTGGAAAGCGGATCGTCGGTATTGGCCCGTTCATAATATTCGTGAAACAGGCGGGATGGATGATAGCCATGCAGCTCTTTTTTCAGGTCGGGATTCAGAATGCTTTCCCTGAACTGGCCAAAGCAGGACATGGAGTTATAAAACCCTTCCACGGGATCAAGAGAGAGGTTTGTCAAAAGCGTTTTGGCCCGAAACATCTGGGGCAGCCAATCCGCCTTGGGATACAATCTGGCTAAGGTACCGATGATATTCTCTCGTACCGAAGCAGGGAAAAGGGACCGGGCGGTATTTTCCAGCCGGTCGAAATAGTAGCGCCGGTAACCGGCAAAATTTTCATCACCGCCGTCACCGGAAAGCGCCACCGTCACTTTTTGCCGTGCTGCCCAGGAGACGTAATAGGTGGGAATGGCAGAGGAATCAGCAAAGGGCTCATCAAAAAACCAGGTCAGTTTTTCCAGGGCCTCTACGGCATTTGGCGAGATCTGCATTTCATAATGATCCGTTTTATAGCGATTCACCATCAATCGGGCATAGGGGAGCTCATTGAACTTTTCTTCATGAAAGCCGATGGAAGTTGTCTGCACCGGCTTTGGCACGAGGAGGGACATCAGGGCCACGACTGCACTGGAATCCACCCCGCCACTTAAAAAGGCACCTAACGGCACCTCGCTGATAAGCCTGATGGAAACAGCCTCCTTCAGTTTGGCCAGAATCGCTTCACACCACTCACTCTCTGTCTGGTGGGTTGTTTCACCGAAATTCAGGTCCCAATACCTGTTGAGCGTAATTTCGCGGGATCGTACCGTGAGGGTGCATCCGGGGAGGAGCTTGGCGATTCCCTGAAAAATAGTTTTCGGGGCCGGGACATAGAGCAGGGAGAAGTAGTCATTGAGGGCTTCCAGGTTGAGGTCTCTGGATATTTCGGGATGTTGCAGAATGGCCTTTATTTCTGAGCCGAACAGGAATTTGGTCTGGTCTGCATAAAAATAGAGAGGCTTTATTCCAAGCCGGTCCCTGGCTAAAAAGAGCGTCTGAGCTTTTTCATCCCAGATGGCGAAAGCGAACATGCCCCGCAGCCTCTTGACGCACTCTTCTTTCCATTCTTCATAGGCATGAATAATGACTTCGGTATCGCAGTTGGTTTTGAACCGATGTCCTTTATTGCGCAGCTCGGTTTTCAAGTCGGGAAAATTATAGATCTCGCCATTAAAGGTAATCCAGACGGTTTCATCCTCATTGGTCATCGGCTGGTGACCTGAAGAAAGGTCGATGATACTGAGCCGGGTATGAACGAAGCCGACATTCCCTTTTCCGGGAGTGATCTTCCACCTGGGTGTTGGTGGATCGGCCTGGGTGCTGTTCAGAAAATATCCTGCATCATCAGGCCCACGGTGTTTCAGCACTTCAGCCATCGTCGTGAGCAAAGATTCGCCAACCGGCCGATCCTGGTAATAGAGTATCCCTGAGATTCCGCACATCGCTTTATCAATCAGCTCCTGACAATATGGTTGAATGGTGACTGTATTCTCTCCGGGCGGCCAAATCACGGTCATGGCCTTCCTGCAGGAGAGACTCCAGTTTTTCCATGCAGGCGGACCAGTTATACCAGGCTCTTACCTGCTGGCGCGCCCTGGCTCCCAATTTTGCCCTGAGATCTTCATCTTCCAACAGGGTTATTGTTGCACGCGAAATGCTGTCCTGATCGTTGCCTACCAGGAGATGTTCTCCCGGTACTGCATGAATGCCCTCGATGGTTTTGGAAGTGGTAACTATAGCCCTGCCCATGGCCATAGCCTCCAAAACCTTGTTCTGTACTCCCCGGCCCAGCCGCAGAGGGATGACACAAATATCAGCTCTCTGGTAGTAGGGCCTTACATCTTCGACAAAGCCGGTTACCCTGATAGTATCTCCATTATCGAGGGCTCTTACCTTCCGTCCGGGATTGCTGCCGACGATATAAAACCGTACTTCCGGTACGGCTTTCCTGATCATGGGGAAAATCTCCTTACTGAACCAGATCACTCCGTCCGCATTAGCATGATAGTCCATGGCCCCGGTAAACAGGAGAACAGGATAGCCGCTCTTTTTCCCGGGAGCTGAATACAGCGAAGAGTCCGGAGGGAGAGGATGCAGCTCGTCAGGATCGAAATAGTGATAATCGACGCCGTTGGCAATGACGGTCAACCGGCAGATATGAGGATTCCGGGTTTGAAAGATCTCAGCCTCTTTTTGGGAAATGACTACCGAGTGGTCAAAAAACTCCGCAGTTTTCCTCTCGTAGCGGGCCAATCTTCGGCCCTCCAGCCGATAGATGCGGGAGAGGGGAAAGGATGCAGTCTGTCCGTACTGGAGCCATTTATCAGAATCCACATCGCAAAAATCCATAACCAGGCGGGGAGCAGAGGGTGCACCGGAGCTGCGCCTGCCAAGGGCAGGCGAGCGGAAGATGTACTCAGCCATCGGCGAGGAAAAGCACAGAATGCAATCAAAAGCCACAGTTGCCAGCAAATGGTCAACTGCCGTTTGCAGGGTTTTGGCATAAAAGTAGGGTATGGAAAGAGATTCTCCGGAAAAAAGAGCGAATACGCTTTTCAATTTGGCAATCCGGGGATTGACAGGCACTATCTTCACCTGCTGACAATAAGCCAGAAGATCGTCTCCATAGTGAAGATCTTCCGGATTATCCGCCAGACAGCAGAGATAAATCTGGTGCTTCTTTGATAACCATTTGATCTCATTGAATGAGCGAATCTTATCCCCTTTGTTGGGAGGATAAGGGATTCTATGCGCAAGGTAAAGTATTTTCATTCGGCCTATACCGGGAATACTTTTTATACCAGATACTTCGACAGGGATGGTCCGATAGTCTGGGTAACCCAGGGGGGCAGCTTTTTCCAGAGCTTTATCTTTCTCTGGTACTTGGGATTTGCAGGGCTGAGATTGGGCATTTCCGTGAGCCTGTTCAGGAAGTACTGGTAATACAATGGCTTTGGCTCAAAACCCCAATGTCTTTTAAAATGGAATGATCCGGTATTTTCCTTGCTTCTTCCGAAATCGAAAAAGCGATAGCCGTTTTCACAGCCATATTTCATTAATTGCCAGTACATAAAGTCATTGGGTGCCAGATCCCGGTATTCAACCAGGGAGCCCGCATAATACGGGAGAACCTGGTCTTTATAGAAGAACGTGAGAACTCCGGCAATCGGCAGCTTGTCCTGGTTCTGGATGATGAGCAGAAGGCAGTTTTCCTTGAATTCATCGCAGATGTTCTCGAAAAACCTGAAGGTAAAAAGTGGTGTTCCCAGATTATGGAAGCTCCTCGCCAATACACTGTAAAATGACTTCAGGTTATGGTTTCCAAACTCGAAAGAAAGGTTAAATTTTTCACCCTGCCGGATCATGCGCCGGGCTTTTCTTGGAATGGCCTCCATGTTTTGGTCAAGGTCCGGGAATATCTCCCGTTTGAAGTTATAATAGAGGCTCTTGAGTGCAAGCCCATTGAGCAGTTTATCTTTATACCGGAGCTCAAGATAGTCGAGTCCCTGGCTTTTGGTAATTTCCACAGCCCGTTGCAGTAATAAATTTTCTATCTCGGTGTTATTGGCAAGTGCACCCCCGACTTCTGCAAAAGGGCTGGAGATTATAAACTTTCCAAAAAGAAAGCTTTTGATGAAGAAGAGAGGAAGTACGCCTGCAAGGGTGGTTTGAGATGATCTCTGATCATCAGGGGTAATGGCTTCCGGCGGGTCGAAGGTCTGCTCGGCGAGCAGGTAACAGGGACTGTGCCCGAAGGTCTTTTCGACAATATTTTTCCAGCCGATGAGGTGAAAAAAACTCCCATCCGGATGTGCTTTGACGTAATTATCCCACGCTGGTTGATCATTTGGCCGTAACTGCCTGATTGTTATGGTCGCTTTTCTGGAATCGGTTTTCTGAAGGTCGATCATCTGCTGACTTGAGTGAGGTGTAAGAGTGGCCATTGGTGTTCACTTTCTCCTGTAATCCGTGCTCCTTACCGTCGATATCCATAAGATACTGGAAGCAGGTCGTGAAGTGGCATTGTTCGAAATTCTGTACGAACTGGAACAAGTTAGAGAGAGTTTTATTCAGGTTTGTGTAGTGTCTGAATTTCCCGTAGAGTGAGGCTTCTTTTACCACAGGCTGCTCCGGGTCAATTTCCCACGGATGCAAATAGAAGAGATAAGCATGGTCATTTTTGAGTATGTATCGAACACCCATTATAAATGCTGGAAAGGGTATCAGGCGGAAATATCCACCTCCTCCCCAGGGAAGAACGCAATCCGAGAAGGTAATATTACTGATAGGAAGCTCGTATAAATTTTCCGAAACCTTGTGAGCGATACCTTTTTTCCAATTTCCGGCTAAAGCCAACCGCCCGTATCGAGCATTGACGCCGAATGAATTAAAACTTGAATCGTAAAGGTACCCGCACTCTTCAACCATTTTCAGAATTTCATCACTGATAGAGAAGCTCGGAGCGCGGTAGCCAAGAACAGGAAAGCCAATGATATCTTCCAGGAGCATTTTACTCCTGGCAAGATCATCTTCCATATTTTGGCTTGATTGCCGGGAACAGAGCATATGGTTATATCCATGAGATGCGACTTCATGTCCGCGGGAATGGATCTCCCGGACAAGGCCGGGGATTCGCTCGGCGAGCCACCCAAGTACAAAGAATGTGGCTTTTACTTTGGCCTCGTCAAAAAAATCCAATAAGCGATAGGTATTTTTCTCTACTCGCAGATCTTTATTCGGCCAGTCAGCAAAGGGGATAACCGGCTTAAAGTTTTCCACCTGGAACCAGTCTTCAACATCAATGGTCAATAAGAGAGAAGGTCTTTCAGGGGGTGAATTGGAGAAACCGATTTCATCTTTTCTCTCCGGGCAGTGGTTATATATGAGCGGTTCCTGATGGACTACTGTTTTCCCACCTGTTCCGAGCCGGCCAAGAACATTATGGAAGCCAAGGAGCAGGAGTAATCCGAGAAGGAAGACCACCATTCCTGAAAACTCATGGAGGAAACCCTGGGCAACTGCGGCACCAAAGCGGCTGGCAAACCCGGCTGTCATACTGAGCCGAAACACATTAGCCATGATGGCAATGGGTATGGCTGAGAGAAACAATAGCCATTTCTTTATCCAGGAATGACTGGAAAAATACGCGAATGCCGAGCTCAGGGCCAGGAGTGAGACCAGTGAGCGAAGGCCGGAGCAGGCATCCACGACCTCCAGGGTCGTATTGGCCAGGTACAGAACATTTCCCTCCCGCACAATGGAAATCCCGATGGTTTTGATGAGGTTTTCAGCCATAGCCGAGGAGAATATCTGCAGGGGAAAGGCAATCGCATTCCAGATGATGGCCGGGATCGGGACCATGAACAGGAGATAACCCAGGGGAAAAGCGATCTTGCGGGTAATTCCTTTTCCCAGGAGAAAGAACGAAAGGCCAAAGAGAGATATGATGACAGCCAGTCTCATGGTAAACAGCTCGGCACCGAGGTTGCTCACAATATGCACTGCCATCCCAAGAACGAGGAGCACTATTCCCCAGTTGCCTGATTCCACAGAATACGAAGACAGCTCTTTTCTCTTATGCCATATCATCGAGACCGCAAGAAGAGGAATGAAAAAACCATGTGAATAGTTAGGGTCTTCCATCCAATCCCTGCCGAGCTCAATAAGAGTAGTGCTAAAGAGCATAAAGAATGAAGACAGTAAAATAGTCATATAAAGGTAAGTTGAGGAGAGGAGTTTTTTCATTGGATAATCCGGACCCCTTATATCTCAGGAGGGTATATATGCCTGGAGCACAGGGATAAGTTGTTGAGTAAACTCTTTCAAATAGTTGACAGTTTCTTCTTCACTGACTGCAACCGGGGCCAGGAGCCTGACCATGGCTTCATCCGTTCTGTGCCGGGTAATGGAGTCGGTAACCAGGTAAATTTTCTGCATATATTCGGAGGTCATAAATCTTCCCCGGCCCTGGTACCAGTAAAACATGACCTGCCGATCATTTCCCCGCTCTAGGAGAACATTGTTGACGGTGATATTTTGCCCCTGAAGATCAGGAGAGATAATCGTCGTTTTTCCGGTTCTGGCAAAATTCCAGCCGGCCCCGGGCATACAATTTTTGGGAGAATGAATGATATCGCCTTTCCGCTGGCGTTGATAAAAGCCGATGTAAAGCTCAACCGGGGAGCCGTCAGGGGTACGATAATTGCACAGGATCGAATCATCGACACCGAGCTTTTGGTAGATTTTCTGGTCAAAATGCTCTTCCTTGCCGGTCCACTCGCCTATTTGCCTGGGAAAGGTTGAAAAGGGCTTGCGAGAAGGAATATTTTCATCCCGACTCAGGTATTTGAGGCAGCCCATCGTTACCAGCATAATGGCAGCAGCTATAACAATCCGAAAAGGAGATATTTGCTTGACAGGAGACATGTATTTTTTTGTTTAATTACTTGCCGGAAATGTGATACTATTATACTATATTGGTGCCTAACGGTCGGATTTCAATGGCATAGCTTCGCCCCGTGAAGTCAAGGCTCTTTTCCATTCCGGTCGATAATCAGAAAACAAGACCCTGACTCGCAGAATAACGAAAATGATGTTGTCTGTCCTCTCCTTGAGGAGAGTATGAGAGGGTTACCGTATCACTTCAGGAAAAATAAGGTAAAGGTAGAGGTAACCGCCAATTCTCTTACTATTATCAGCAATACCGAAATAACAAACATTCCGGCTGTTGATAAAAACAGTATATCCCCTTTTCTTTTTCTTTTTTTATCTTCCTCTGATATTATGAGAGGGATACCAGCCAGTACAGGGTAATCGAAATATGCCCTGGCTTCATCCAGGTTCTTTGGAGAACTATCAAAATGTTGGAGCAGATAAATTGTGGCGAGAGCACTCAGGAGACCAAGGGCCATGCTGATTACTATAAGTTGAGGTCTTTTCGGCTTGCTTGGAATCAACGGTAATTGAGCCAGGTCTATGATCTGGAAATTACTGCCTTTTTCCCGTAATTCAAGCTCCCGTGATATCCTTGCCTCTTCCAGTTTATTCAGGAGGGTCTTATAAATTCCAGCATTGACATCATAACCTCTTTGTAATTGAATCAACTCTTCTTCAAGTTTGGGTATATTTTGAACCCTCTGTTCGTATTCTTCTGTTTTTTCCTTATATTCCTGCACGCGTGCTGCCAATACATCGATCTTGATCTCGATATTACCCAAATCCTGTCTCATTTGTTGATACATGGGATTCAACGCTTCAGTTGTTGAGTCTGCTCTCTTGTGTTCCTCAGATGCTTTCTTTTCTCCCCTGCTTTTGTTTTTATTTTTATTCTTGGCCTCTTCAGCAATCTTTTGCTCGATTTTTTCTATCTGCGCTTTGGTGCTGATTACTTCCGGATACTTTTCAGTATATTTATTCAATAAATAACTGAGCTGAAGCTTTAATTGAGCCAATTGATTTTCTAAAGGCTGAGTGTCACTGCTGCTGGAGCTGAAAAACAGGATAAGAGGCTGTTCCGCAGCAAGCTGATGTTCCAGGAGGGATTTCTGAAGCCGTGCTTCCTGGAGCTCTCTTTCCGTTTCGGTGAGTAAATTCCTGTACTCTTCCAGTTTTTTGAGGTTATCGCCTTCCTCGCCCGGTAATTGTCCTAAATTTTGTTCTTTAAATACCCGGATCGCAGTTTCTGATTCCTCAAGTTTTTTCTTGTAAGTGCTGAGTTGTGCTTCAATAAAGGAGAAGGCATCTTGAGCATGACCTCTGGTTGCACCTAAATTCTCTTCAATGAAAAGATTACAGATAGTATTAACGACATTCTGGACTACTTTTGGATTATCGCCTCCGTATGATATTCGATAGAGATTTTTACCGGTGATTTCTATGCTGGTAGATTCTCTCATCCTTTCAATCAGCATTTCAAGCTCAAGAGGTGTCTTGATCTTCAGGTCCAGATCAAGCTTTTTGATAACCTGAGTCAGTCTGCTTCTGCTCAAAATAAGTTGCCTGATGGTGGTTAATCTTTCAGCGGGAGTCTGCGTTACAGCCAGGCCTTGAATGAGAGGATTAATGATTTTGTCTTTCTCGACGAGTATAGTTGCAGAAGCTGTATACACTTTTGGGGCCATATAACTATAGACAATGCCTATTATGGTAATGAGTGCAAAGATAGCTAAGAATAGATATCTCCTGCGGGTTACCATATCGAGAAATGAAACTATCGTATATCTACTTTCTACTTTCTTTGTATTTGGCATTGACCTCAAGATGTTCTCTCCTCACACAAAGCGATGCTAAAATACGAATTTTAAGCCAAGACTGGATTTATGATTACTGTACTCATCAGTCGGAATATCCTTCTGCGGCAGCAGATCATATGCGGACTTTTTTTCCAGGTATTGGTAGCCAAGCTCAAAAAAGGCATTCGTGCTCATCTTGTACGATAACCTGCATTTTCCATCATAAAGCTTCTGCCGACGATTTTCCGGCTCATAGTTGGATTCAGTATAATTACCGTTCAGATATACGATTAGCGGTTTCAGTATCTCCCATCTCAAGGCCGCTCCTCCCCCGGAGGATGTATCTTGCCTGGTATCTAAATGATAGGTATAGTTAGACTTTGTCCAGGCACCATTGAGGGAAAGTAAGATAGATCTGGATATTTTCCAGTCCAGATTGGCGGTTCCATGGTAGGATTTGTCTGACCGCTCTTCCGAGTAAGAGTTGTCTGACGTCTCTTCCGGGCCATAATCCAGGAAATTGTAAGTTGCACCATATCGAATAATAACTTTTTGATTAAAAAGATCATGCTGGATATTGCCCGAAACCTTGTGAGAGATATAAAAATCGTTGTTTATCTCGTGGGTTGGCAAATAGGAAGAAGACCTGGTATATCCGGCAGTGATGAGGGTCCTTTTTATCAGGGAAATGTCTATTTGTGAGTCAATAACTTCATAGTCATCTTTTTTGTCCATCTCATCTTTTTTCCAAACATGCCCTATTCTTCCCCTCACCCTCACTTTTGATTTCACAAGGTCAAGAGCCAGGCCACCGCTGGCTCCCTGTTCCGAATAAGAAAGCGTGTCCTCAGAAAAATCCGTATGGGAATACCAGTATCCCCCGATGATCGAAACGTTTTTGCTCAGCCTGCATTGAAGATCAGCATTTTCCTCTTGATATTCACTGTTCTCAAGGTCTTCTTCTTCGTCTTCACGCTCATTCCTGTATTTTCTTTCTGAGTAGGTATGAGCCAGAAGGATATTCCATCGTTTCCCGATTTCCTTTTCCAGATAGGGAGTAACTGAAAAGCAGTTAAGCCTGGCAGTATTGTCCGCCAATAATTCTTCCCTTTCGTCTACCTTGATAAAATCGTAGGTATCATTGCCTTTCATACCTATTTTCAATTTTGATCCCGGAGTTATCCCTGTATCCCAGGAACCGGTGTGATGATATTGATTTTCCTGGTGATAGGTATCATGGTATGTTAAATTCGCGCCATAACGAAGGTTGAGGTAAAAATTGCTTTCTGCCTTGTCAAAAGATACGGATGGAACAATATGGGTAAGACGATCACTTTGTTTATCCCGGTCAGTCAGGTAAACGTTATCATCATAGATTTCTTCTACCAGGACATTGGTCAGCAATTCAGCTCCCCTGATCCTCGCAGCCTCTCCCGGCTGGACCGTCAGGAAAGAAGACAATACAACAAAGAAATAAAGCAGAAGATGTAATCCTGTATTTTTCTTCATCATTATTCTCTCTTACGACAGCTTTCATTTCAAGAGGGTTATAAGATACCTGCCGGCACATGGACTGTATCGCCCGGCTCCAATTTTATGTTTTTTTCCAACTTCCCTTTTTTCATGATATCTTTCAATTTCACCTTGATAACGGCTGCCTTGCCCTCTTTACTATTCCCCTGGAGTGTTTTCCTGACGATTCTCGTATCATTTAAATCTGCATCCTCGGTAGGACCGCCAGTCATTAACACTGCATCAAGAACCGTAATGCCATTTTTATAAGTTATCGTTCCAGGGGCTTTTACTTCACCGATTATCGTGATTCGCTTGGGAAAATTGTCCGGTATATAGATCACATCATCCGGGAGAAGGTCAACATTCTGGTTTATGTCACCTTCTTCAACCAGCTTTTCAAAATCTACCGGCAACCGCTTGTTGTTCCGCAAGATGTAAGCCTTCTTAAGGTCAGCGTTTTGGGCTAAAGTCAAACCACCACTCATTGCCAGGAATTGCAATAAATTCGTCTTTCTTTTTAAGACAATCACGCCGGGAGAGCTTGCAGCACCTATCACATAGATCTTATAACTGTTGATACCTTTCACAACGACCGATACTTCAGGATTACTGATGAATGAAGCAAGTTTTTCGGTAATTATTTTCCGCAAATCCTCGGTAGTTAAACCGATTATTCTGAGATCGTTCACCAAAGGGAAAGATATTTTCCCGTCTGGCCTGACTATAACCTCCTGGTTGAGATGTTCGTTCCCCCAAACAGAAATCTGGAGGACATCTTCGGCTCCAATTTTGTAATCATCGTCATGGTCATTAGAGTCTATCCGAAAAGTGGGGACGGCTCCAATGCTGATGCTGCCGCAACCACTCACTCCCTCTCCCCTGGGGGGAGAGGGTTGGGGTGAGGGGGACTTTTCGGATAGGCCCTTAGTCGCCACAGCATGGAGATGACTAAAATATCCTGAAAACAATAATAAGGTGGAGAACAGTAAGGCTATGACATATTTTGACTTGCCTGGCATCGATTTCCTTCCTTATCTATCTTTCTATCACGCTATGAGGAATAGACTCTGCGATTCGCTGATATTTTTCTCTTCGACATAAGTGAAAGCTTCCTTCGGAGAAGCAGGAAGGGGACCCCTGTCACCCGATGCGATCCGATGGCAGAGGGTAGCGAATTGCGTGATCTGGCCAGAATGATCCTTGCATAGTATAATGAGAGGGGGAGAGACGCTAACCGGAAGAAAAGTCAAATTTACCAAGAGGGATAACCTATGAAATGGACAAGTCAGGCCGAAGAGGCTGTATCAAAGATACCCTTCTTTATTCGAAAACGGGTGAGAAAGCGAGTCGAAGAGGAGGCGCTTCGCTCCGGGGCCCAGGAGGTCAACCTCTGTCATGTTCAGACATGCCAGAAAAGGTTTATTGATAGCATGGAGCAGGAAGTCAGGGGATATCGAATTGAGACATGTTTTGGTTCAGCAGGATGCCCTAACCAGGCAGTACCAGGCTCAGGTTTAGTCCAAAGCCTGGAAGCCTGCCTTTCCGCCAGAAATCTGAGGGATTTTCTGAAAAACCACGTTACAGGGCCGTTAAAGATGCACCATGACTTTGTAGTTTCGGTCTCCGATTGCCCGAATGCCTGCTCACGCCCTCAAATCGTAGATATCGGGCTCATCGGTGCCAGCAGGGTAAAAATTTCTGACAAGCCGTGCAGTCAGTGCGGCGCTTGCGGTAATGTCTGTAAGGAACAGGCTGTCTCGCTTTCACCGGGCATGGATGCCCCGCTCATTGATCCAAACCGCTGCCTTTCCTGCGGCCAGTGTCTCAAAGTCTGCCCTGCGGGAACCCTCCAGCAGGCAGACACCGGCTATCGCATCCTGATAGGAGGAAAGCTTGGCCGACATCCTCGACTGGGAACAGAGCTCCCCGGCATTTACTCAAGGGAAGAAGTGCTGAAAATCGTGAACCAGTGCCTTGATTTTTACCTGCTGCATAATAAGGAAGGAGAACGCCTTGGCGAGACAATCAAGAGGGCAGAAGATATGGATTTTTTCCCCAGGCTGATCGGAGAGAAACAACCAGCAGTATTGGCCAGCGGATTCAGGTAAAGGAAAGGAACAAAGATGTTTCTGAGCATAATACCCTTTATAATCGCCTCTCTTCTGTCAGGGGCGCACTTTATGAGAGCCGGAAGTTTCAACCATGCTCTTGCTGGAGCAGCGATGCAGGCGCTGCACAGCAATGGGCATGAGGTCGTCTTTCACGATCTCTACCAGGAGCGATTTGATCCTGTTCTCCCGGCTGAAGAGATTCCCCGGGGGGCTGCGCTCGACCCGGTCGTCAAAGCGCATTGCGATGAAATCACTGCGGCTGACGGGATTATTATCATCCATCCCAACTGGTGGGGACAGCCACCGGCGATTCTCAAAGGCTGGGCTGACCGGATATTTCGCCCGCAAAGGTGGCCTGTGAATTCCCTGAGGGCGGTGGCGGCGAGGGAATTGCGGTTGGTCTGTTGAAAGCGGAAACAGCGATTATCTTCAACACCTCGAATACGCCGGAGGAGAAGGAACGCGAAGTGTTCACCGATCCCCTTGAAGCTCTTTGGAAAAACTGTATCTTTGGCCTGTGCGGAGTTAAGAATGTTCATCGGCGAATGTTCGGAGTCGTGGTCACAAGCTCAATCGAGCAGCGGAAGAGCTGGCTGAAGGAGGCTCAGGAGCTTGTCAGAGGCTGTTTCCCCTGATTTTTCCATTTGCGGATTTACGCGCTGTATACTTATCCTGCTGCCTATTATGGTGAATATCCACCAGCCGGAAAGCCCCCGCCACAGGGGGGCTTTCCGGCTGGCGGCTGCGCCTTTTTCCTCTGAGGAAAAGCCCTTATGTTTCCCTTTCAGGATTTTCCTTCAAATGTTTACCGATGATCTTGCTCAGTTTCCTTGCCGTTTCCGCCGCTTCTCTGATATCGATTGCGGGACCAAACCCCGGAAGCCTTTTCCGGGAAATCTCTTTCAGTTCTTTAAGCTTTTCGTTACTGATATCTATCATGGTTCACCATACCTCCCCGTTCTGAAACCTGGCTGTAAAGACCTTTGCGGAAAAGTCCGGATCATACTTTGGATTTTGCTCTCCATTGGGAAGAAATTCTCTACTGCTTATTTCCCTGATATCGGGTATCCCTTCAGGGTTATAGGCAGCAGGTGAAAAGTAGGGTACGGAATCCGGCACAAAGAGGATAAATTCTCTGCCGGTTGCCTCCGAAAAGGCTTTGGCATTTGCGTAAAGGTGATCGTGTATTATGGACATTTCAAAGCCGTAGCGTGCAAACTGCAGGCTGGGCCATTTGGGGATTCCCCTCCTGCCGGTCCCGTAGGTGATCTGGAAAAAGGGATCCATACCTTCCGGCCCTGTTGCCAGCGCCAAGGCAACAGCCACAGCCAGTGAGTCCAGAAAAACTTTCAGGCTCTCGACATGGCGGGCTTCCAGCCCGGTGGTATCGATATTCCAGGCTTTATTGGCATATTTCAGCATTCTTGAATAGATGAAGAAATCACTGTGGTGTATCTCACCCTTTCCTGCCAGATGAGAGCCAATGCCGGCTACAGAAAGAAAGCAATCCCATCCGCCCTCTCTCCCCAGTTCGAGGTCATCGATAACGCCATCTCCATTCTCATCCAGGGACATGAACTCATCGGAGTACCCGGGGTTATAGCCATAGGCTGCCTGAGTCAGGGCATCGGTTGCCCGCGCATATGCCAGCACCGTAGTCTGCAGATCCCAGAGGGTATTCAACTGGCTGAAATAGAATTCCCGAGTCATGATATCTTCGAATTTTCCCTGCTCAATCCTGCCAAGGTGGCCGTCTTTCGATGCCAGACGCGATGGTTTTGAGGCTGCCGTATCCGCTCCCTTCACATAATAGCACAGCTTCCCAAGCCCCCTGCCTGCACTGTAGCCGAAGAGCGTGGATCTGGACAGACGCGAATCAACCCCAAGACGGGTAACGATTGACTTGCGGGCCTTGTTATACCAGGGCACCGGTACACTTCGGAGAAACCGAGTGGGAGCAAGAGAACTTCTCGGCACATTTTTGAACATATACCGGCTGCAGAGCAGATCAAGGGCCACAGGGTCTTTCGAGGCAAAGATAAGGCCCTCGTCCTGGGCCACACCCGTGCCGCCGCCGGAATGGTCGATGTTTATCGCCTGGATAGAATCAACGATGTGCAGTATGCAAGGTACCTGGCTTTTCAAGGCCAGATTGATGTCTACCATCGTGCCGTCAAGCCCGGAATTCGGGGCCCTGGTTATCCGAAGCGGCATTCCCTCTTCATTTGCCTCTTCCACGTACCATCTGGCATGATAGACTCCTCCTTTCTTTTCCCCTCCCGGAACACCTCCTTTTATGCCTGACGGGTAAGCATGCGGATAGGCATATGCCCAGTCATGAGTGCCTGGATCATGATCATGCCCTGCGCACATCGGCCATCCTCCTATTCCGAGGTTCTTGATTGCATTGGTAATGACCGTCAGGGCGTGGACTTTTAAAACCGGACAGTTGATCAAAACACTTCCCGGATAGTTATCCGGGTCGTTCGGATCTCCGATGAGCGCCTTGTGGATAATAATTCCTTCCTTATAGTTGTCGCCGCCATCGGGAACAGGCACTGACCGGCCGCGGTCAAAGCGCTCGGCATTATTCAAATCATACACCATGAGCTTGCCTTTGCGGGTGGCCTCGCCAGGGGTGAGGTGATTTCCCGTAATGCCGTCCAGATAGCCGTTCATCGGGTTATCATGAGAATCGAGAGGCGTTGTCGTTTCTGCCAGATATTTTCTGATGAAATAGAAAGGCCATCCTGCCCAGTACGTGGTGCCGTCCGGAAGCGGAAATCCGCACCCTTCCATCAGCGCTTCCGGCGGACAGTTAACCAGTGCAGAGTGAGAAGGGATCATGGCTCCAGCTTCACCGAGGGCCATCTGATAATAGGCAATGCCCAGTTTTTCGTGGAAAAACCGCATGAGTGCAGCAATAAATGTCCAATTGGTCGCAGCGACAAGGCCTGTTGTCAAACCCGGCGAACCATCACCGCTCAGGCTGAGAGCTTCGGGATTAACCAGATTCGGCTTAAAAAACAGTTTCTTCCCTGAATTGATTTCACCCTTGATTCTATCTTCAAGGTCTTCCTCGCGTAAGACGGGCCAGAGTGCATGGCCCAGGTTATCATAGGTGTAATCAATCCGCTGTTTGATCTGCCTCCAGGCTGTATCATCCTTTTCCTGAATATGCTTTTCAAGCAGGGCAGGTATATCGCCATAGGCGCTGGCCGGGTTGAGCCTTACAGCGCCGATCAGGGAACCCCCGTCACCGGGGCCGTCGATATCGGATCCCTGTCCATACACAATTCCCTTCAGTCCGAATGTGTTGAGACAGAGACCGATAGTCCCGACTCCCGCGGCTTTCAAGAATTGACGCCTGCTGAATCCGCCCTTTCGACATACTGGTGACGACTCGATCTGCACTGCCGGCCTGGTGTATTTTCCCGCCTGTCTGCCCCAACCAGATGTCCTCCGGCAACCCTTCGATTTCGTGCCCGGTTGAGCAGGCAGACGTGATTCGTCCGGGTGCGGACAAACCGGTATTTCTTCGCTCATCGCTTTCTGTGGATCTTTTTCAGGACCTTTGGCCACTTCTTCTACCTCCTTGCGTTTGTTGGAGAAATTCTGGCAGATAACCATCCATATGGTGAGTAGCGGGATTGTAACAAAATTTTACCTCATTGTGTAGCAGATCTTACAAAAAATTAGCAGAGTTTTTGCAGAAAACTCTGTCCAACACTTATGTTTCGGCCCCCGGCTCCTGAATTCTGTCTTCTGTCTTTTCTTTACTGGCCACTGGCCACTGGCCACTGGCCACTGACCACTGACCACTGATCACCGGCCATTAAACTTATGCGCAAATGGATGATTTTGGAAATATACAAGAGGAACTCCTCGTTAAAGCACTTTTACGGCCATGAACCGTGTTTGATGTTTTGAAAGTAAGCTTATAAAATATCAACAAATCAAACAGGTATCTCTCTACCGGACACTTTTGAGGTAACAACCGCGAATGAACGCGAATGAACGCGAACTGAACAAAGAGGACTCGATAATGAAGGCAAATCAAAAGAATTTATTAGCGTCTATTCGTGTGCATTCGCGGTTGATTACAGGAATTGAAAAAAAAGTGTCCGGTAGCGAAACAGGTATAATATTTGCAATTACGATTCTCCCAAATGGATGGAGAAAGGATTGTATCGATGAGAGCCAAATATGGAGCCCACTGCTCCCGCCTGCTGATATGCCTGATCCTGGTCCTGATCACGGTCCTGACCTGTTTCTGCCTGGTTTTTGACGGACGGGGGGAAGCCTTTATTTTCGATGACTTTGAATATTGGGATTCCCCCTTTGATCACGGATGGCAAAGCTCAGATTATGCTTACCCGGTCATGGGATATGGGGCAGGGTATGGCCAAATTTCCACCCGGCTTGATCCGGCTGAAGGGAGCAGGGTCCTGACGGTGCATTGCCTGCCTTCCGTTTTCAACGGATTGCAGCCATATTGCCTGGCAAATTATAACCTGCCGGACCCTGAGGCCGGTACAGCGCCAAGGATGGCCGGTTTCAGTTACAAGATGAAGGCCCCTGTCAGCTTTGAAAGCTTTACTCAACTGAGGTGCTTTCTGCTGGTCAGGACGCGGGAGAGCGGATCGCTCTGGTTATGTTATCTTCCGGTTGAGGGAGAGATGGTGCAGGATTTGGGGAATTTTTCCCCTGATATCCCTCCGCCCCCGGAGATTTCCGCATCCGGCCCCATTCGCTGCCTCGGTTATCCTGCCGGACGGGAGATTCAGGATTCCACCTGGCATTGTCTGGTCCGCAACCTGCAGGAAGACCTTGATCAGGCCGTTCAGGAGGGTCTTTTACCTTCGCCGCAGAGTCTTGAGGGCATCTATGGGATTGTTTTTTCCGGAAACGAATACTCTCTTGACGAAATCACCTTTTCCGATGACCTGTCGCGCTACGAGAATCATCACCCTTTTATCTGGAATCCGGGACCACAGTTTGCCACCCTGTTCGAGCCCTTTGAGTTGATTCTCTATGCCTCTGACCCTGAGAACAGGAAACTTGCCTTCCATATTCAGGTCAATGGATGGGGGATTCAGGGACTTCCTGCTGATGAAGGGTTTTCTCTCCGGGAACTGGATCCTCACGATTATCCGGACGACCCATATCTTGCCAGCGACCCGTCTCTTCAGAGGGCACTGATAAGCTTTACCGCCCAATATTTCGAGGACCTGCTGGTGACAGTCATGGTATCTGACGGATACACCAATGATATCACCATGTTTCCTCTGTCAGTGGTCAATTACCCTGTGCAGAATTATCCTCCCCTCATTCAGCGATCCGGAATGCGCTCCCGGTTTGTAGCCTATGTAGGAGAGCCTTTCGTGCATCAGGTCAGGGTGTTCGATAAAGATTATGATCAGCTTACCTATTCTGCGACCATCGACGGTCTGCCCGCCTATCAATTCGGCCCCTGGCAGGAAGCCCTTATCGATCCCCACACCGGTCTGATTCGATTTACCCCCCAGTTTGAGGGTTTTTTCGAGCTGGCGGTAACTGTTCGGGACGAAAAAGGGGCTACCGGTCAGACTGTCTGGGATCTGACCATAGTCAACCGGGGTACCTGGCTCAATCACCCGCCGGTACGGGTGGTAAATGTCCCCAGCCCGCAAATGGTCCGCGCCGGAGAGCTGTATACTGTGGCTACCGGCTTTGTCGATCCTGATGGCGAAGACCTGTATTACAGCACCAATATCGGAACCATGACCCCGGACGGAACTTATTCCTTCCTGACCTACTTTCCCGGTCAGTATTGGGTAAGCATTGTTGCCTACGATGTTCACGGAGCCCGCAGCTACCTCGATTTTCTCCTCGATGTGCAGCCCTGGTGGGGATATTGATAAATGAGAAATTGAGGGGAGCCAGAATAAAGGTTGTCTTTTCTTCCGACTTCCGACTTCTGACTCCTGACTCCTGACTCCTGACTCCTGGCTTCTGACTCCTGGCTTCTGCTCCCTTACAGTGTCACCATGTGTGGTGAGACAGAGGAGGAATGGCATGCCTGGCAGTCAGGGCCCATCCAGGACAGCCCGGCCTGAGTGGTATGGCAGAGCGTGCAGTTGTTATAGCCAAGGGGTAGAGCACTTTCGGTATGGGTAGCTGCATGGCAGTTGATGCACCATATCCCGCCATGACCTGCGGAACTCATGAAAATTGCAGGCAGGTTTTCTGAATGCAACGGGTCGTGACAATCGGCACAATGGGGCATGCCAAGCTGTCCGGGAATCAGCATCTGGTGGTTTTCCGCATCCAGTAAACTTCCATGACAATCCACACACCACAAGCCAACCTGGCCATGCACACCGGTCAGACAGCCGGTTGGATGGCACTGGTAGCAGTTGTCAATGGCAATGCCGGCCCGGTAGGCATGAATATGGACTACATTGCCCAGGTTATGGCAAATGCTGCACCTGCCCCAGGTGTCAGAGACAGCAATATGGCCTGGCGGTGCAGGATGGCAGAAATCGCAGGAAGTGTTTCTGCGGTGAGCCACGGTGGTAACTGAAGCAGCATCCACCCAGGCCGTGACCAGGTAATCGGCGGACCCAGCCCCTTCGGCCAGACCCTCGTAGAGTTGCAGATCGGATCGAAAGAGAACCATATTGCCTGTCTGTCCGGTTGTCTGGACCGTGAAGGCAGGAGCGACCGGGAGGAGAAATCCATCCTGGTCAAGAGTCTGCGCCCGGATCGGGAGGTTTTTATCCCAGATGCCAAGTTGAAAACCCGCATTGAGCCAGCTCAAGGGGTCCCAGCAGTACATTCCGCGCGTTGGATTGGCCATGACCAGTGAAGCAACCGAAGATGCTCTGCGTCCGACAGCAGGCAGAGTGAATGGTTTGCCATTCAGATACGTGGATGGCGAAAACTGAGAATTAATGAAAAAAGGAGTAAATGGAAATAAGGCCAGGTTGTAGAAGCCTGAATAGCCGCAAGAGGAAGAGGGCGAAAAAGAGGCGGCCTGGCTGGGAATATAAAAATTCGGGGACCCGCCGGAGGCCAGCCTTGAATCCGGAATATAGTAGCCGGTGTTCGAGATAAAATAGCTACTGCCGGGAATATTGTAATAACCGGAGCTGTACCCTGTGCTTGAGGCATAGCTGTTGTTCGGGAAATAGTAGCTGCCGCTGGTGAAGTTGTAACTGAGGTAGGGGAGGGGAGTAGCCGGGCTCATCGACGGGTAATAGTACTCACTGGTAGAGCTCATGCGATTCAACAATCCGGCTGAGCTTGAGGATGTCACATCCGGCAGCCGGGCAGGTGGATAGTAATAGGACGGGTTGGCCGGAAAGGCGCTCTGGGTCTGCGGGAAGTAGTAAGCAGAAGTCAGATTTCCAGCGGTGCCGGAGGAGGAAGGCGCATAGGTGTTATAAATGTAATAGGTATTGCTCTTCGCATAATAATAACTATTGTTGGCGTTATAGGCACTATAGGCATTATTATAGATATTATTATAGGTATTATAGGCATTATGAGCAGCATTGGCGTTAGCGTTATGAGCGTTATCGGGAATATAATATTGAGTGTTGGTTTGGGCAATAACGGCCGGGAGGGAAAAAAAGGCGATGAATGCGGTTAACGCGAGCAGGTAGTTTATTCTTTCGGGTTGATAAACCCTCATCATTCGAAGGCAATATAGAATGCCAAAAGGTTTCCTGCTCATTCCGCCCCCTTGCCGGTTGATGCGTGTTGCCGGATATCTCTCTCATGTTCTGACAACTCGATCCGGGTCGTCTGAAGGTACTCACGCTAACCTTAAACCCACAACCTCAAACTCACAGGAACCCTTATCGATATCCAGGGAATGCATGACCCCGTGGCCTATCTTATCGAAAATTCAACTAATACAATAAGAATTAGCATTTTTTGTGCCAATGAGCGGGGAGGAGCCCTTACGGGATGTCCTGCGCATGCAAGGCCCCCTTTAATACCCCTGATGTCCCGCTGCCGGAGCCCTTCTGCCTCTGGTTTGCTGCCCCAGGGCGCATGCTGCAAACTGGATCGGAAGAGATGGGGAGAGGCTGTGTAAAGAAGATGAAAAATCGTAAAATTTATGCCATGACAGGACATGGACTGCCTGTGTGTGATATAATAGGCTGACTTTTCCGGCTCTCCCCAAAAAATATACCAGCAATTCACTATTACCAGAGGCAATCCGGCAAGATAATATTGTCAAGATAAATTTTATTGAGTAATTAACTTGACTGATATTCCGCCTAATAGAGTATATTAAGGAAGGTGAGCATCAGCGGTTTTTCCAGAGGTTGAATAAGGACCAGACTGACTATCCTCTTCGTTTTACTTCCTGTTTATCACTGCTCATAGTACAAGACAAGCTCATAAGCAGTGCTCCAGACACGCTTCGTATAATATGTCCTGACTGACATGATTGGGTCATCGTACAAGAGAGGGACTTATGTGTGAATTTTTCAGTGCAATACTTACCAAAGATAGTGTTATTTACAACGCCAACACCGATAGTCACGAAGATTTGCTCGAGAAATCAGGATTAAAAGATACTGACCGGGAACCGGACTTTGTCAGGGTTGAATTATTACCCAGGGATAAAGACATTTTCAACCAAAAATCCACGAACTGGTACTTGAAGACGGACCAGGACATTTTTCCTGCATGGTTCAATAGAAAAGAAGCAGAAAAAAGAACCAAAGAAGCACTCGCCACGGTATGGCAGGAGAGATTCATTGTCGATAATCTTGAGTGGCAGATCAGAAGAGATCAGCGGCTGTTCGTTAACAACTCGAAGGTCAAGGTTTTCGACAGCAGAGAGAAGACCTCTTCACGGCTGCCGATCAGACTCTTGAGGTTTCCTGCAACACTCGCTGCCTTAACTACGGCGTTCCCGCAATCTCTGCCGCTCCTTCCTTATATGTACAGGAACAGCAGCATATTTTCCGGCAACTCTTTCGCCATATTATACGGTAATTCATCAGGGCTGTTTTGCAGCAACGCATCGGGCGAGCTCCACGACAATTCATCCGTCGTACTGTGCGATAACTCCCTGGCTATATTATATGATAATTCAAAAGCCGTACTTTTCGACAACTCGTCAGCCGTGATACTCAGCAAAAATGCCCAGGTAGAAGATAACAGCAACGGCAGCGCTTATATTAAAGATTTGACCGAAGACCCGAACTGGACGGAGAATTTAAGCTGGAACCTGGACCCAAAGGGAGTGCAGAGAATTGCCTATCGATTAAGCATGATCCTTCGTGAACAGGAGAGGCAAGCGAGGGATACCATCAATTATTATGAAAGCCAGTTGTGTGATGAACGCAGAATTCTCGCTTACTATGAAAAGCAGATCAATCAGAGATAGGCTTAAAAAGTATATGAAGAAAAGTATATGAGGAATAGATAATACTCATCATCATCGGGCATGCACAGCTTTGCATGCTGAAACGGCATAGTGAAGGGCACTGCTCACCCATGGTGGCCGGGCAGAGGAAACCTGAATCAATCTTTTTTCCCCCCAAAAAAGTGAAATTTCAGTGTTACTTAATAAGGTTTGCTATTTCACCTTGACAAGCTAACTCACCTTAGATTACTATTAAATATAATATGTTTCTATCATGAAGTAATTTATATATCATTCTACTTCGTATTCTACACTCTACTATCTTGGATGAGCATTTAATATATTTTACTCACTACCGGACACTTTCAAGGGAAAAATAAAGGCGTTCCCATCGTCATTCCCGCCTGCGCGGGAATGACGCGGTGTGACGCAGAGGTAGGGAATCAGGCTGTAACAATCTGGTAATGCTCCCTCTTGATTCATGATGGGGGAGAATAGAGAACAGAGCAATGTCCATACAGAAGTTCCATGGTAAGGGTGAGAAGATCCTCATTGTTGAGGATGAAGAGGATATTCTCAAACTCACGGCAGCACTGCTTCGGAAAAACAACTATTCTGTGAGCGAGGCATCAAGCGTACAAGAGGCACTGGACATTTTCAGGCAAAAAAAAGGGGAATTCAGCCTGATATTAAGCGACTACAGGTTGCCTGATCAGACTGGCCTTGATTTGATTAATCAGCTTCTCTTATATCGCCCGGAATTGCAGATTCTCCTGGTTAGTGGCTATGCTATTCCAAAGTCACAATGGGCCGTTATCCGGGAGAAAGGATACCGGTTTCTTCAAAAGCCGTATACGCTGTCCGATCTGCTTCAAACTGTGAGAGAGATGATCGAGCCAGGAGATCAATAAAACGCTCTTTTGTGCCCGGCCTTATGTTCGTGTAAGGCTTTGCGCAATCCATTCATTGAATATCCGGTCTTTTATCCCATTTCTAACCTCCTGGCTGGCAAGATCGGCTTTCATAACCTCCTCGACCAGGATCACCTGAAACAGGTCATTGATTTTAAACGGGCCAAGCACATCTTCCGGTGAAGCGTTAAATACCCTGGCAGCTAATTCGGGTCCAAGCAAATGACGGGATACCAGGCCAACATGACCGCCGGAATATTTGCTCTTTGGGTCCAGAGAATATTTTCTGGCCAGGCCGTGAAAATCTTCGCCATCCTCGGTCACTTGCATGATAATCTCATTGGCCAGATTCTCTTCTTTGACAGCGATGATGGAAATTCTGGCCAGATCGAAGTCAGAGCGGTTATTGACAAAATATTCTTCCACCTTCTTTTCGTCAGCCAGGTGTTCTTTGAGAAGATCGGTTAACAGGGCCGATTCACAGAAGAATTCAAAGTCAGTTAAGGTCAGTCCTGCATTTTTCAGAAAGGCAATCATGTCCCTGGCTGAATAGAGGTTGCGGGCTTTCCTGAAATTATCGGCAAATGTCTGAAGCTGGCCGTCAGTAACTGTCAACCCCAGTTCCTCTGCCTTTTTCCGGGCTTCTTTCTGCCTGATGATTTCAGGATAGATGCTGTAAGCCATACCGGTTAAGGCAAGATATTTCACTATTTCTTCATCCGAAATTTTTCCCTGAGCATAGCCTGTTTCCATAGTCATTCTCCCCTCTAGTGAAGTGGTCAGTGATCAGTGGTCAGTGGTCAGTGACGCAAGGCGTTATCCAGCGCCGTGGTCGAAACACTGTTTCCTCCCTGGTTATCTCATTTTTATCTTGCGAAACAAAAGGGAAAAGATACTTTTTTTCTCGGTGACCAGCTCTGCGGTCGCTGTCATACCGGGTTTCAGAAAATATTTTTTCCCCTGAATTTCAAAGTACGGCTTTCGGAGGCTCCCTCTGATATGGTAGATAAATCCCTGTTTTTTATCTTCAACGGCTGAGGGAGAAATGGAAAGCACCTTTCCGGACAAGGTTCCGTAATCAGCATAGGGGAAGGCATCGAATTTATAGTGGATGTCCATACCTGCTTCGATAAAGCCGATGTCTTTGTTGGCTATCATGATATCCATATAAAGGGGGCTGTCTAGCGGGAGAATAGTGCACAGAAGATCGGATTCCCGGACGTATTCCCCCCTGTTTCTGAAATAAAGCTCCGAGATTATGCCTGCCCTGTCTGCCCGTATGATGGTCCCTGTATCTTTTTCATCGGCTGCTTGGAAAGAAGGATCGATGCCTGAAGAAGTATTTCCCTGCAGCGAGAGCATCTTTTCGTTCATGTTCAATTCATGACGAAGCGACTGAATGACGGTCTTTTCTTCAAGTTCGAGGTTTTCAATCTCCTTCTGAAGAGCGGCCATTTTACTTTCAGCACTCGCTTGGGCATTTTCGATCTCCTGTTGCAGGATACGGTAATCTTTTTCCGTAATGTTCTTCTGGGAAATGAGCTTATTCACTTCTGCACCCGCCCGCTCGAACCGGCTCTTGATATTGTTATATTCCGCTATGGAAGTAAGCTGTTTTTCAAACAGCTTCCGGGTGTTTTCATACTCTTTCTCCAGGTTTTTCACTTCCTTGTGCCAGAAGGCAAGGTCGATCTCAAGTGCATGCAGGGAAAGCCTGTTCTGCTCAAGCTGCAATCTCTTTACCGTGAGCGTGTTCAGCAGATCGCGTTTGATGCGCTCCAATTCGTCCTGAGAGGATGATATGCTGTTGTGGTAGTACTCCTCCTTCAGAGGGATTGCAGCATGCAGCTCGTCGATTCTCGATCGATACGAGATCGCCTCCTTTGACAGGATGAAAAAGAGCGGTGCGCCCTTTTCAATACGCTGTCCCTCGGAGATCGCTATCTTCTCCAGGTATCCGTTCCTGTCGGAAAGGACCCTGATGGCAGGTGAATCGGGCCGGGCAAGGGATAAGCCTTCCACGACAATATCGATTTTGCTGAGCAGGGAATAGACCAGGGCAACGGCCAGCATCAAGACCATGATATAGATCAATCCCCTGGCAAACAGGTTCGGCATCCTTTGAAGATGCTCCGTTACCAGATAATTCTCCGAAGGCGAGTCAGCCGGTGTTATCTTCAGCATATCCGGCTGGTCAATCTCCCGGTCTTTCCGGTCTGTGTTTTCTGCGGTTTCCCTGGCAGATTCCATAACAATTCCCCAAAGTCAGACCCTACAAATTCAACTGCTGATGATTCAGGTAATGATACAGTCCACGCCTGGCCATCAGCTCTTCATGCGTCCCCTGTTCGATGATTTCTCCATTATCCATCACGAAGATGACATCCGCATTCCGTACCGTACTCAGCCTGTGGGCAATGATGAGAGCGGTTTTTCCTTTCAGAATGACCCGCATGTTCTTCTGAATGGCCTGTTCGGATTCCGTATCGAGCGAACTGGTGGCTTCATCGAAGATAATGATTTTCGGATTCCGATACAGCACCCGGGCAATGGCGATCCGCTGCTTCTGACCGCCCGAAAGCTGAAGCCCGCTGTCACCGACCCTGGTTTCATACCCCTGGCCAAGGCCGGTAATGAAATCATGAGCATTGGCCAGTTTTGCAGCCTCCATGACCTTGTCCATGGTTTCTTCCGGATCGCCGAAGGAAATATTTTCGCGGATGCTTCCATTGAAGATAAAGCTGTCCTGAAGGATAAATCCCACCATATTCCGCAGGCTGGCGAGATCGATATTTTTCAGGTCGCATCCGTCGATGGAAATTTTGCCCTCCGTCGCATCGTAAAGCCTGGCAATGAGCTTTACCAGGGTCGATTTGCCGGAACCGCTTCGCCCGACAATGGCCGCTGTCTGGCCGGGAGCGATTCGTAAGGTTATGTTGGATAGAATAGAGGGGGCGTTCTCTCCTCCGTACCGGAAAAAAACCTTCTCGAAAGTGACCTCACCCCGCGGCTCTCTGATCACCATGCCTGTTGCCTCTTCCATCGATCCGGGAAACTCAGCTCTGGCGGTGAATACGTCATTGAGCAGATCGACCGAGACCAGTGTCTGCTGGATGCTGTCCCAGGCGGTTATGATCCGGTTGATCGGCGTTATGACACTGCCCATCAGGGCCATAAAAGCCATCAATTCACCGACGCTGATGGTGCCCTGCATGACCTTTTGGGCTCCGTACCAGAGAATGATGGTCGAGCTTAACGAGCCCACAAAGTCTCCCAGGGAATGAAAATACATGGCCGTGGTAAAAAGCCTGAAGTCGATGTTCAGGCTTTTGATATACTTATCCTCCCATTTCCACCGCGTGGGATATTCGATATTCATGGCCTTGACCGTATCGATTCCATTGATCGATTCGATCAGGTGCGATTCGCACTCACCCTGAGCGGCAAAGGAATCGACATTCAGTCTCTTGAACAGGGGCGTAAATATCAGCGTGATGGCGATAAAAACGGGCATGAACAAAAGGGCCAGGGCGGTCATCTGCACGTTGTAATAGAACATCAGCGACAGGTAGACGATGATCAGGATGGTATCGAGAATCATAGTCAGGGCCGTGTTGGTCAGGAAGCTGCGGATCTTTTTATTCTCACCGAACCGGGAGATGAAATCGCCGACTTTACGCACCTTGTAATAGCCCAGGGGCAGGGAAAGCAGGTGCTTGTAAAAGGCCACCAGCATTCTGAGATCTATTTTCATGCTGGTATGTACAATCAGGTATTGCCGCAGGACCCGCACCAGGAACTGGAAGATCAGAATGAGAATCATTCCGGTCAGCATGATATTCAGCATGGAAGAATTGTTATGGAACAGGACCTTGTCGATCACGTTCTGGGTAAAGATGGGGGTAGCCAGAGCGAAGAGATTCATGAGGATCGATGCCACCAGGATCTCCAGAAGGATCAGTTTATAGGGACGGACAAACTGGATGAAGTTCCTGAACGATGTCGTATCCTCGGTCTGTTTCTCAAATTCCGGGGTAGGCTCGATCGTGAGGGTTATCCCATTCCAGTTATCCTGAAATTTCCCCCTGGGGTAGGTGCGAAGACCGAGGGCCGGGTCAGCCACCCGGACATTCTTTTCATCCGCCCGGAAAACAACCACATAATGATACCCCTGCCAGTGTACTATACAGGGAAGGTGGATGGACAGCAGGGTATCGTAATTCAGCTTCATCCCCCGGGTGGAAAAGCCCAGTTGCTCCGCCGCCGAAGCAAGATTGGCCAGCGATGAGCCGCTGAGATCGACATGAGCCATGTCTCGCAGCCTGCTCGAAGAAAAATTCTTCCCGTAATATTTGGCGATCATCATGAGGCAGGTTGTGCCGCAGGTCATCTGATCGTGCTGCATGATAAAAGGAAAGCGGATGTTCCGGTAATACAGGGAAAAGAATCTCTTCCCAGGGCCTGGTTTTTCCGGGAGAGAAGCTGCTGCCTCGCGGTCAGCGGAGGCATCTTTGTGAACCTGAATATCCTGGAGGCCGGCCATCTCCTGTTTAATGATTTCCTGGTAGGGTATCGGCGGCTTATCGGTCAGGTAAGAGAGAATGCGGTCTTCGAATACCTTTTTTATTTTTGGCGAATGGGTCACCAGCTCATGAAAGGTCTCTTTGGCAAGGGAGAATAAGGTACAGTTGGTGAGGCAGATCACATCCGCATACCGCTGGCTGTCCTCCACCAGGGCCTTTTCACCGAAAAAATCGCCTTCACGGAGAAAATTGATTATCTCCTGCCGTTTTCCCTCCCACCTGATCACCTTCAGCTTTCCGCTTTCTATCAGATAAAATTTATCCGGCTTGGCATTCTGCCTGAAGACTACATCGCCCTCTTTGAAAAATTCCAAATGAAAATTCTGCACCAGGTACTGCAACTGGTTTGGCGGTATGGACGACAGCTCCGTGCACGATTTCAGGAACTGATGAATGGAGGTGGCTCGAATAAACTTGTCAAAATATTCTCTCAACTCGGGTTTGGAATACACGTAGTCGTAAAAAAGCTGATGGTCGATGGATATGATAACGCTGTCTTCCACTGCCCGGGCCGCTGCATTTCTGGGCTTGTCGGTAATGAGGGCTGTTTCGCCGAAGTGGTCCCCCCCGCTTCTGACCCCGAGATTGATCTCCTGGTTTTTTTCGTTTCTCTGGAGGATGCGGACCTTTCCGCTGTAAACAAGGTAAAATTCCTTTCCTGAAGCACCCTGATCAAAGATAAGCTCACCGGCCTTGACCGATTTGAGCTCAGCCATCCTGGTCAACTGGGCCAGTTCCTCATCGCTGAAGATGGAAAAGAGCGATATCTTCCGGATAAAATGATGGAGATCGTTGATATCCATAGCTATCCTATAGCTATCCTGTCGATTGATTTAACTTGACTTAACTTACCTTAAGTTCGTTAAGGGCACATGAACTTCGTTAATGGCACCTGCACCCCCTTGCCCGGAGGGCAAGCAGCCCCCCTCGCCCTCTTGGAGGGCATATATTCCCCCTCGCCCCTTTGGGGAGAGGGCCGGGGTGAGGGGCTTTTTTGGTAAGTAGCCTCCATCAAATACTATCGCCCCGCCAGGGAGCAAATGTAGGGTGGTGGGGCTGCTTTTTTGCCCCACCCAATACCGCACGCGATCTCTTTATCGAGCCTGACTGGCCGCGGATTTATCGCGCTGTGTACTGAGGGCAGCGATTTTCTCCCTCGCCCCTTTGGGGAGAGGGCCGGGGTGAGGGGCTTTTGGGGTAAGCAGCCTCCATCAAATACTATCGCCCCTCCAGGGAGGAGAAAAAAATAGTGCAATAAGCAATTATTTTCTCCCGGCTTCCGACTCCCGACTTCTGACTCCTGACTCCTGACTCCTGATATAAGGTCTTGCATTTCCCTTCTCACCAGGTAATAGGTGCCGATGAGCATTAGGTAATCCATTTTTGTGTTGAGCAGAGCAAGCTTTGCGTTGATGAAGGCAGTCTGATAATCGAGAGTATCCAGAACAGTGCTTTTCTCTCCCACCAGCCGCTCTATTTCGTTTTCGAGATTTTGCTTCGAGATGGCAGCGATCTTTTCATTTAAGGCCATGTTATTCCCCGCTGTTTCCATATCATCCCGCAGCTCGCTGACCAGGTTTTTGATTTCCTCCCGGCGATTGCCTATCTGGATCATAAGCTGCCGCTTTTTATTTTCCGCTGCCGCAAGGTCGGCCTGAGCAGCCGTATTCTTCAGGGGAAGGCCAAGTACGCCGGTGATGAGGGCACGGTAATTGCTCGAAGAGATATCTCCAATTGACCGTGACCATTCCTGATGATCATAACCATCTATTCCGAATTCCAGGGATATCGTAAGATCGGGTTTTCGGTTGTTTGCAGCTTTTTCTCTTTCTTTTTCAGCTAACCGTAACTGATGAGCATAATTTGCCAGAATAAAATCCATCTTTTCTGATCTGACCTGCGTATCCGGCCAGGAAGGCGATGGAAAGGAAGCAATCACGGAATCCGGCTGAGTGGAAAGGATAATCCCTGGATCTGTATCTGAATTTGTATTTGAATCTGATTGGGAGGTATTATATGAAGTATTACATGAGGCATTATATATGGAGAGCATAAGATCATGCTCTTTTTTCCGCTTTTCGTTTTCCAGATCGGCTATTTCCTTATCCTGAATAAGCAGGGTTGCTTGCACCTTATTTAAGGTTGTTATCGGGAGTTTTTGCATCTTCACTTTTTCGTTTACCACATTATATATTTCTTGCGTATTTTTTCTTATTTCGCGTTTCAGCCGGAGCTCTTCTCCCGTCAGATACAGCGAGAAATAGCTCCTGAATACCTTAAAAAGAATGGTATTTTTCTCATCCTCAAGTTTCTGTATAGCCAGTTCCCTGCGTATGCCGGCCTTATGGATTTCGAAATCTGCCATTTCCCTGCCCCAACCCTTTAATAAGGGCTGATCATATTTGAAAAAGATGGTCGATGTATACTCATCCTGATGAACGCGCGGAGCATAATATGTGATCCGGTCACTTTTGGTCGAAAAATGCAGGGATGATGTTCCGGCCAGGGAATGCCTTTTACTGAGGGAAAGATCGTAGTCCATGATGTGGTGATCCCGGTAATTAGCAGCCGTCAAGACATCCCAGGAATACGTGCCCATTTTACTGCTCATCTTCAGGTAAGGAAGGTAAACAGCCTCCTGATAATCAACCTCCTGGTCGGCTGTATTTTTATCCAGAAGATAATACCGGATATCGGTATTCTTCTGGAGAGCTATGTTCAGGCCATCGGACAGCGAGAGAGTGACAGCCGTGCCGGTTTTCCCGTCAGCGGGTTCATGGATGAGCAGAAAACTCATCAGCGCAAGCATGAGCATAAGGATATGGAGATGGATATGGGTGTAGATGTGGATATGGGTAGAGAAGAGAATGATCGCCGGTTGCATTGTATTACCGAATCTTTTCATAAAGATGCCGGGATTGCCCACGAGACAAGCTGATACGGTGCCAGGTTAGTAACTTTGTTAATAATAAATCTCTTGTATGGTTTTTTCTGAGAGTGGCAATACAAATATTTTTTCGTCCTGACTTGAACATGGCTTCGTATTCCGCCTTTGGGCTCTAATTTCATGCTGAAAAAAATTACCGATAATGTTTCAAACCAGACTTTTTTTACAGGATGTCTGTCATCTTTTTGGACATTTTCCCATAGACCTTGAATATTTAGCTGGAATGGCCGATGAAATAATCAGGTGAGATGATGATGAGGATAGTTTTAATTTTAAATCCTCACCTCGATCCACCTGTTCCCGCTCAATACTACAAGCAAAGGAGGACAAAAGGTAAGCCAAAAATTGGTAAGTAGTAATCACTTTACCTTGCATTAACTTCTTTAACGATAAAGGAGGATAAATCATGCAGGAAAAAGTTGAAGTTACCAGAATCAAAATTAATGACCTCAGTGAGGATGAAAGACTGAAAGTAGAAGAAATGAAGAAGATTTTAGGCGGCTACAACACCTCCCGTGCCTGGTATGCATTGTTTGGCGATTCCAAAGGCAATGGAGGAATCTTTGATTTTGGCGAAGCAGGATGAGAAGCACGTTGAACCGACTTTTTTCTCCATATCTTCACCACGAAGATCACGATGATATTACCTGTTGCCTGTTATATTCGTGATCTTCGTGGTAAAATAAAAATTCCCCGCCCCACTTTCCACCATCCATTTCCACCGTTCCCCGGGAACGGTTTCATATTCCGTTTTGTTTCCCCGGAACGATTTCATACCAGCATTTTTCTCCTTCGGCCCCCTGTTAGGGCAATGCCATTAACAACTGAAGGGCAGGCATTGAGCTGAGGGCAGCCTCCTTTTCCCCCTCGCCCCTTCGGGGAGAGGGGCGTTGGTCGCGGATAATCCTTAAGTTAATGCCATTGCCCTCTGGGGAGAGGGAGAAAGAGGCAAAAGGGCAGGGGAGGGGAGACAACTTGTCGCGTATTTAAGTTCTGTACACAGTTTTACCCTTCCAGACAGGCAGGGGCAAGGGATTAAGTTGAGTGCTCAGTTGCCAGTGGGCTGTGAGCTGCGGCCAGCAGGTACTGGCCGGTGATCAGATATATTCATAGTATTTCCAATTTTTCTTTGATATGTTACAATATCAGGAAGAATTTATTCACTCGCCCCTTTGTAAAGAATGAAGGAGGGTTTTTACCCATCCAAATATAATCTTATAATCTGACCGCTGATCTTTTCAGCACAAAGGATGATAGCCAATGATAAAAGCTGACGAACCGATCGCCCATGTGACGGAGGATGGCCGTAGGCAATCTCTCTATGATCATTTGACTGGCACTGCCGCACGAGCGGCAAAGATGGCAGGAGAGTTCGACTGTGCAGAATGGGGAAGACTGGCCGGGCTTTGGCATGACCTTGGCAAGTATTCCAAAGACTTTCAGCAGATGATCCGTACCGCAGATGGCATGGATGCACATCTTGAAACTAAGCAGGGGCAGGGACGAGTGGATCATTCTACGGCTGGTGGCATCTATTCAATTGAACAATTCGGCAAGGTTGGCCGCATTCTCGCCTATCTCATTACTGGCCACCATGCCGGACTACCTGACTGGCAGACTGAGAGCTCAGGAATGGCCGCTTTAGCCCAGCGTATTAAAAAAGCTGAACTGCTGAAAGTGATGATTGCCTCAAACCCTCCACCTGAAATCCTGAAGCAGGGGGTCCCAAAAGAAAAGCCAAAATCCGGTTCAGATCCCGCTCTCTGGATACGGATGCTTTTTTCCTGCCTTGTAGATGCTGATTTCCTCGATACAGAATCCTTTCTTGAGCCACAAAAGGCGCAGTCCAGGGAAGGATACCCAGGGCTTTCCGAGTTGCTGCCGATGTTCACGGCATACATGGAGAGCAAGCAAAGGGATGCGGATGATACTCCGATCAACAGGCTTCGGGCGCAAATACTTCAACGGTGCAGAGAAATGGCCTCGCACCTGCCAGCGATTTTCACCTTGACAGTTCCTACCGGCGGAGGAAAGACCCTCTCATCCCTGGCATTTGCCTTGAATCATGCTGTATTGTATCAAAAGCGGCGGATTATTTATGTCATTCCCTACACGAGCATCATTGAACAGACTGCCGACCAGTTCAGGAAAATATTTCCTGACGCCGTTGTAGAGCACCACAGTAACCTCGATGCATCCGAAGCCCGGCGGGAAACCAGCAGAAGCCGTTTAGCCTGTGAAAATTGGGATGCACCTGTCATTGTCACCACTTCCGTGCAGTTTTTTGAATCTCTTTTTGCCAGCCGCACAAGCCGCTGCCGCAAGCTCCATAATATCGTGAATTCCGTCGTGGTGCTCGATGAAGCACAGCTTTTGCCGCCTGAATTTTTAAATCCGATCCTGGCAGTCTTAAAAGAATTGCAGCAGCATTACGGTGTCACTCTGGTTTTGAGCACCGCCACTCAGCCTGTATTAGGACCGCATAAAGCTTTTGATTTCGACTTTTCCGGGCTGCCTGAGATGATCGAGATCATGGATGATCCGCTATCACTCCATAATTCCTTCAAGCGCGTAAAGGTGCAGGTCCCAAAGGATTTGCATACCCCGCAGACCTGGGAGCAGCTTGCTTCGGAGCTTATAGAACATCCATCGGTTTTGTGCATTGTTAATCGCCGTGACGATTGCCGTGAGCTTTACCAGATACTTTGCCAGCATAAGTCTGAAGGGACTATCCATCTCTCCGCTCTCATGTGCGGCGCCCATCGCTCGCAGGTAATATCCCGGATAAAGCAGCGGCTCAAAGATACTATACCCACTCGCGTAATCAGCACCCAACTGGTGGAAGCCGGGGTGGATGTCGATTTCCCGGTTGTATACCGTGCTCTGGCTGGTCTTGATTCCATTGCCCAGGCTGCCGGACGGTGCAACAGGGAAGGCCATCGTGAAGAAGGCCATGTTGTAATCTTTATTCCTCCCAGCAAAATTCCAGCAGGACACCTTCGGCAGGCTGCCGAGATCGGGCGACAGCTTCTGGCCGAAGAGGTGGATGATCTGCTCGGACCGGAACGCTTCACCAGATTTTTCAAGGAGCTGTATTGGCTCAAAGGAAGCGGATTGGATGCCGAAGGCATTCTCCATGATTTAGGTAAAGATCCGGAATTCAGATTCAGCTTTCGCACCGCAGCCGCAAAATTCCACCTGATTGATGAATCATGCCAGGCACCGGTGATGGTTAGATACGGTGAAGGGGCTGAGTTGATTGAAAAACTGACCAAAACCGGACCGGAGCGGTGGCTGCTGCGAAGGCTTCAGCGGTATGTCATTAACCTGCCGCGCTCACTGCATGGAAAACTGCTGGCTTGTGGTAGTATCAGAGAAATCAGCCCCGGGATTTACATCCAGGGGCATGAGGCACTTTACCAGGAAGACCTGGGTTTCTGCCCCGATAAGTCAATAATATATGAACCCGATGAACTGCTTGGTTAGGGCAAACCTTATGAAAGGAGGAACCATGCCGAAAATGCCGGAAAAAAGCCGTATCCTGCGGCTTAAGGTCTGGGGCGAAAACGCCTGCTTTACCCGGCCGGAGATGAAAGTCGAGCGAGTTTCCTACGATGTCATGACACCTTCTGCGGCGCGTGGCATACTGGAAGCCATCCTCTGGAAACCGGCTATTCTCTGGCGAGTCACGCAAATCGATGTGCTGAAACCCATCCGCTGGGAATCGGTCAGGCGCAATGAGGTTGGTACAGTCATGTCAACCGACTGCGCAACACCCAAAAAAGGCAGTGGCCAGACTGGTATGTACATAGAAGATCATCGGCAGCAGCGCGCCGGTCTTTTTCTCCGGGATGTGGCCTATACCATTCACGCATATTTCGAGCTGACGGATAAGGCCGGACCGGAAGATACCATTATCAAATTTCAGGAGATGTTTTATCGCCGGACTGAGAAAGGGCAGTGTTTTAACCAGCCTTATCTTGGCTGCCGGGAGTTCAGCGCTCACTTTGAACCGATTGCCCACGATCAGCCACTCCCTGCGCCGATTTCCACGGGGCGGCATGAGCTTGGCTGGATGCTTCATGACCTGGATTATGGCGGAGAAGCGCCTATGCCGCGCTTTTTCCGGGCATGCCTGGAAAATGGCCGTCTGGTAATACCGCCATTCGATGATAAGGAGGTGCGGTCATGATCCTTCAGGCACTAGCTCAATACTACCAGCGCCTTAAAGATAACTCTCAGGTAGCGCTGGAAGGTTTTCAGAAACAGGAGATTCCTTTCCTGATTATCCTTGATCGCAAGGGTAATTTTATTGGTCTGCAGGATACACGCCAGGGAGAGGGAAAAAGGAAAACAGGCCGTATTTGCACTGTTCCAAAAGCAGTTAAAAAAACGAGCGGCATTGCCTCCAATCTTCTCTGGGAGAATCCAGCTTATGTGTTGGGGCGACCCAAGGTAGACAAGAAGAAAGATTTCCCAAAATTGCTGGAACGCGCCAAAGAGCAGCACGCTTGTTTTATAAGCAATATTCATGAAACCTTTCCTGATCCGGCAGCAGACGAAGGGATTTCCTCAGTAGTCCGGTTTTTGGAACGCGGCGATTTCGCTCAGGTATTCGCTCACCCATTGTGGCCGGAAATTGAGGAGAGTGGTGCAAACATTACCTTCCAACTTGAGGGTGACATGGACCTGATATGCCAGCGTGATGTGGTGATTAAAGCTATTACCAGCGGAGACGCAAATGAAGAAAGAGAGCAGCAACCTTGCCTGATTACCGGTGAACTTGACCAGCCGGTTCGCCTGCACACTGCCATTAAAGGGGTATGGGGTGCCCAGCCTACCGGCGCCAATATTGTTTCCTTTAACCTTCCGGCTTTTAATTCATTTAGTAAAACCCAAGGGGAAAACGCACCGATTGGGAAAAAGGCTGAATTTGCCTATACCACAGCTCTCAATACCCTGCTTGCCAAAGGTTCACGGCAGCGTATTCAGGTTGGTGATGCCAGCACAGTATTCTGGACAGCAAGGGAAAATTCTATCGAAAGATGGTTCGCCGATCTTTTCGGTGAACCTGCCAAAGAAGTGTCGGACCAGGATAACGCAGCTATCCGCAACCTGTACGCTGGACCGACAGGCGGTGCTCCTCCACTGGATGAAGACCTGACGCCATTCTTTGTTCTTGGTCTTGCACCTAATGCTGCACGGCTTGCGATTCGTTTCTGGTATGCTGGCACAGTCGGCGAAGTGGCCAGAAATATCCGGCAGCACTTCGATGATATCGCTATTCTGCATAGCCCCAAAGAACCAGACCACCTGTCATTATTCCGCCTGCTGGTATCTACGGCCATGCAGGGAGATTCCAAAAACATCCAACCCAATCTGGCTGGTGAAGTGATGAAATCCATCCTGGCCGGAACACCATATCCGAAGACCTTACTCAATGCCGCAATTATGCGGATCAAGGCGGAACAATCCAGGAAGGATAAAAACGGAAACTCATTACCCAACGTCTCCTACCCGCGGGCAGCGCTCATCAAAGCGGTGCTGGTGCGGGAGGCGAGATTCTACAGAAAGAGCGAAAAGGAGGTAGGTATGTCGCTTGATCAAAATAATGCCAACCCTGGTTATCGGCTGGGACGTCTTTTTGCAGTTCTTGAGCGGGCACAGGAATGCGCCAGTCCGGGTATCAATGCAACGATTCGTGACCGTTTCTATGCTGCGGCCTCCAGCACACCGGTTGTTGTCTTTCCCCACCTGCTCAAATTGAAAAACCATCACATTGCCAAACTCGACAATAAGGGCCAGGCTGTCAATCTGGAAAAGCAGATCAGTGAAATCATGGCCGGGCTCAGTGATTTTCCATCCCGCCTGGACCTTTGCGATCAGGGACGTTTTGCCATTGGTTATTATCATCAGCGGCAGGACACTTCTTTATCAGGAAAGAGGAGCGGTAATCCAAAAGAATAATTATCCATTTGATTATAAAGCAAATGTAGATTTGGGGGCTTTTCGCCCCACCAAATACCGCACGCGATCTCATCGCCGATCCTAACTGGCTGCGGATTTAGCGCGCAATGTACAAAGGAGGAATTTCAATGAATACCACGATTAAAAACCGTTACGATTTTGTGCTTTTGTTTGATGTGAAAGATGGCAACCCCAATGGTGACCCTGATGCGGGCAATCTTCCCCGTGTCGATCCGGAAACAGGACACGGCCTGGTTACCGATGTCTGCATCAAGCGTAAAGTCCGTAACTACGTGGGGCTGTCAAAGGAGCTGGCAGTTCCCTATGACATTTATGTTAAGGAAAAATCTGTTCTTGGCAGGGCTCATGTCCAGGCGTTCAATGCCCTGGGCATTAAACTCGGCGAAGAGGTAAAACTGCCGGTTCCGAAAGAAATCGTGGAAGACCTGAAAGAAATTGATCTTCCGGAAGGATTGACTTTACTCCTTCCTGATCCTGATGATGAAGCCGAAACAGCCTTTTTAGTCTTGGCCTCTGATATGGACAAAAAGGAAGCTCAAGCAAAACTGAAAGAGGTAACTCTATCCAAAAAGGCGAAGGACTTCCTTACCAACGCCCTGAAAGCTGCCAAGTCACGCAAACCCACTGGTGAAGAAGTGGAAAAGGGCAGAGGCAAGATGTGCGAAACTTTTTTTGATGTGCGTACATTCGGTGCTGTAATGTCTCTGAAATCGGCGCCTAACTGTGGGCAGGTACGAGGGCCGGTACAATTGACTTTTGCCCGCAGCGTGGATCAGGTGGTTCCCCTGGAGCACAGCATAACCCGCATGGCGGTTGCCACCGAAGCGGAGTCGGAGAAACAGCAGGGAGATAACCGCACCATGGGAAGGAAATATACGGTCCCCTATGCCCTGTACCGCTGTCACGGCTTTATCTCGGCATCCTTAGCAGGCCAGACAGGTTTCAGCGAGGATGACCTTTCTCTCTTCTGGGAAGCCCTTATCAATATGTTCGAGCATGACCGCTCAGCGGCACGGGGCCAGATGGCGACCCGAAAACTCATTGTCTTTAAACATGATTCAGTAATGGGCAACGCACCTGTTCATAAACTTTTCGATATGGTGAAAGTTGAAGCCAAAAATGTTCCCGTAAGGGATTTCAACGATTACACTATTATTGTTCCCGGCCAGGATGTCATGCCACCAGGCGTTACCGTTCTCGAAATGCAGTGACCCGTTTGGCTACAGATATCTGGGAAAACTCCCAATTATTACTCTACTCAAGGTGGATTCTATCATTCATCCCCACCTAACACCCTCCCTCAAGGGGCAATTGCATTACTTGGGGCAGCGTTTTTCCCCCTCACCCCTCTGGGGAGAGGGCGGGGTGAGGGGCATTGGTCGCGGATAATCCTTAATGTTAATGCCATTGCCCTCAAAAAGGGGGGCGAGGGAATGGATAGGTTTACTATCCTTAAGATGGGTAAGTTATTTTGCAGGAGTTCCCTGGAGACATTGTGGAAAGATGAAAGGAGGTCACTATGACTTCACAAGAACTAACCGACCCCATCATGGTCTCCGCCCTGGAGCATTACAGCTACTGTCCCCGTCAGTGTGCCCTCATCCATATAGAGCATATATGGGACGAGAACATTTACACCATGCGTGGCCGGGATGTGCACGAGAATGTGGATATCGACTCCTCGCACCTGTTGGCTGGCGTCCGCTATGAGCGGGCGCTGCCGATATGGTCGCGCCGACTGAATATGGTGGGGAAAGCCGATCTGGTGGAGTTTCACGGTGATATTCCCTATCCGGTCGAATATAAATCCGGCCACCGCCGCACTGGCCACCACGAGGCGATGCAGCTCTGCGCCCAGGCAGTCTGCCTGGAAGAGATGCTCAGCGTAAGGGTGGAGAAAGGAGCGCTCTATTGGCATGGCTCACGCGCGCGGAAAGAGGTAATATTTACCGCGTCCCTGCGAGAGCAGCTTGAAAAGGTGGTTTCTGCCGTTCATGAGATGATTGCTAACCGGCTTATTCCCCCTCCGGTGAATGATAAGCGGTGTAAGGATTGTTCATTGAGAGAATCCTGCCTGCCAGATGTGATCGGTGATAAAACCAGGAACCGGCGGGCGGCCAGAGAGCTGTTTACTCTGGAACGTCCGGAATAGCGCAATCACAGACTTGTTGTTTGCAGTACCCTTCAATCTGCCGGTATGTCTGAGGATTGAAAGCAAGCGAAGCGGGAGGAATACACGTGAAACAGTTTCTGAACACGCTGTATGTTATGACCCAGGGAGCTTATGTCTGCCTGGATCATGAGACAGTGAAGATTGAAGTAGAGGGAAAGGTGCAACTCCAGGTTCCCCTCCATCACCTGGGGGCCATTGTCACTATGGGAAATGTCATGATGAGCCCCTTTATCATGGCCCGATGCGCGGACGATGGCCGGGCGGTGGTGATCCTTGACCGGAATGGGCAGTTCAAATGCCGCATGGTCGGAAAAACCAGCGGTAATGTCCTGCTCCGCCAGGCCCAGTATGAGGCGGTCAGGGAACAGGAGCGGACTTTGGCCATTGCCAGAAATATCGTTGCCGGTAAGGTAAAAAATGCCAGACAGATACTTTTGCGCGGGATACGGGAGAGCGATAATGAAGAAAAGGAGGAGATCGATGCTTTAAAGAAAGCCAGCGATACCATTTCCAATGTCCTGTTCCATCTGAAGGACGCAAAGGATATTGACGAGGTGAGAGGATTTGAGGGAGAAGCGGCCGAAGCTTATTTTCAGTCCTTCGACCGGATGGTCAAGAAGAGCGAGCGGAAGTTCTTCACCATGAATGGCCGAAGCAGAAGGCCGCCGCTTGATCCGGTGAACAGCCTCCTGTCGTTCCTTTATACCCTGCTGCTGAATGATTGCGTTTCAGCACTGGAAGGAGTCGGGCTCGATTCACAGATGGGTTTTCTCCATGCCCTGAGGCCAGGAAGACCATCATTAGGATTGGACCTGATGGAAGAATTCCGTTCTATATTGGCGGACCGTCTGGCGCTGACACTGATTAACCGGAAACAGGTAACTGCCAAACATTTCGAGTCCAGACCCGGCGGAGCTATATATCTTAATGATGAGGGACGCAAAGCCGTGGTAGTGGCCTACCAGAAACGGAAACAGGACGAATTCCACCACCCGATTCTGGATTCAAAAGCCCCCTTCGGCCTTATCCCTCACATTCAGGCAAGATTGCTGGCCAGACACCTGCGCGGAGATCTGGAGGCATATACACCTGTTTTGTATTCGTAGTGAAGAGGTGTGAGAGCACCATAAAAGTTACCCATGAGCCAATGGAATCCTTTTCACTATTTCCTCACTCACCGAAGATGTACAAAGCAACAAGGAGTGAGCAAGTGATTGCGGGTAAGGAACTAAATACATGCTGATTATCGTCACTTATGATGTATCTACCGAGACAAAAGCTGGTTGTAGGAGACTGCGGCGGGTAGCCCAGGTATGTAAAAATTATGGCCAGCGAGTGCAAAAATCCGTCTTCGAATGTCAGGTCAATGATGTACAATTCGAACAACTGCGAAGGAAACTTCTCAAGGAGATCAACAAAGACGAAGACAACCTTCGACTCTACCGGCTTGTAGGGCAGAGGGACAACTATGTTGAGACATATGGACAGAGCAGGACCCTATTCTTTGATGAACCTTTGATAATTTGACCAGGCAATAAATAGTCTCCACCACCCGCATGCAGGTGGGGTGGGGAGGGGAAGTGTGAAAGGAATAAATGTTATTCAGCGCGAACCTGATGCACCATCGGAAATGCCGGGGGGGTCGCGGATGAGGTAAGGATATGGTTTTATTAAGCTTGGGAGGAGGTGATACTTTTTATTAGAACATTTTGCAGCCTAAATTTCAGGGGTTCGCGTAAATGAGGATTTAAGTATCTGTTTATGTTTGAGGAAATACAGATACTGCGGCACCCGCCCTCGCGGGCGGGTGAGGATTGAAACCTGACAATCATAAGGGTGAAAGAGCTCCAGACTTCCAGCGGCACCCGCCCTCGCGGGCGGGTGAGGATTGAAACTGATACTTGAAATGGTACCTCCAACCTTTCCCCGGCGGCACCCGCCCTCGCGGGCGGGTGAGGATTGAAACTGCCCGATAATCTACGCACGGCCGTGTTGGATAATGGCGGCACCCGCCCTCGCGGGCGGGTGAGGATTGAAACTGCCGACCACATACGATGCTGAATAGCAATCTGCTTGCGGCACCCGCCCTCGCGGGCGGGTGAGGATTGAAACTTTGCCCTGTAACCTGCACGAGTGTATGCGCGGGAGCGGCACCCGCCCTCGCGGGCGGGTGAGGATTGAAACACCAATTTGGGGAGGATAACAACCTCTGTTATCCTCTCGCGGCACCCGCCCTCGCGGGCGGGTGAGGATTGAAACCGCGGAGATTGACGCACTCTCCCCAGGTTATCGGGCGGCACCCGCCCTCGCGGGCGGGTGAGGATTGAAACCTTGCCAGGACGCCAGCATTTCGGCGTCGGAAGAGCGGCACCCGCCCTCGCGGGCGGGTGAGGATTGAAACCGTACAGCGATAGGGCCTGCTTGTCGTCGCTTTTTACCGCGGCACCCGCCCTCGCGGGCGGGTGAGGATTGAAACGTTTGATCATGCCTCTGGCTAGCAAGAAATGAACCAGCGGCACCCGCCCTCGCGGGCGGGTGAGGATTGAAACTTGAATTTTGTCTGAATTACATTGAAGATGACCGGCGGCACCCGCCCTCGCGGGCGGGTGAGGATTGAAACGATCTCCTCAATGATGATGATGAGGATGATGAGGAGGGCGGCACCCGCCCTCGCGGGCGGGTGAGGATTGAAACCGCACTAATGATGATGGTGAGGGTCTGTGGATCCGCGCGGCACCCGCCCTCGCGGGCGGGTGAGGATTGAAACAACCTATCGCGCGCATACACTCGTGCAGGGTATAAGCGGCACCCGCCCTCGCGGGCGGGTGAGGATTGAAACAGCAACCTGAATCAATTGCACATCGCTCGTTTCCGCGGCACCCGCCCTCGCGGGCGGGTGAGGATTGAAACATATGTTCCTCCTGGGCTCCAGATCAGAAGTCCGGCGGCACCCGCCCTCGCGGGCGGGTGAGGATTGAAACTCCGGGATGCGTATCCCGGAGAACCTCAACCTCCCAGCGGCACCCGCCCTCGCGGGCGGGTGAGGATTGAAACTGGAGTAAAGTTGAGGAATGATGTCAGACCTTTCGCGGCACCCGCCCTCGCGGGCGGGTGAGGATTGAAACCCAAACACCTTAAATCTATCGTCTATCTCTACCACGCGGCACCCGCCCTCGCGGGCGGGTGAGGATTGAAACAATCTGAGCCCCAATCAGAATTCTAACATAATCCCAGCGGCACCCGCCCTCGCGGGCGGGTGAGGATTGAAACTCGATATACCATGATAGGTATTCTTTACCCATTTCGAGCGGCACCCGCCCTCGCGGGCGGGTGAGGATTGAAACATAAATTCGGGCAGAGATTTAGTCCAATCACATACCGCGGCACCCGCCCTCGCGGGCGGGTGAGGATTGAAACTGTACAGTTTACCTTTTGATGAGCAAAAAAAGGAGCGGCACCCGCCCTCGCGGGCGGGTGAGGATTGAAACTCGCTGATCGGGTCCAAGTGGATATCGGCATCGAGCGGCACCCGCCCTCGCGGGCGGGTGAGGATTGAAACAAAAACCTGCTGGTTTTGTTTCAAGCGCTCGGAATATTGCGGCACCCGCCCTCGCGGGCGGGTGAGGATTGAAACTCCGGGATGCGTATCCCGGAGAACCTCAACCTCCCAGCGGCACCCGCCCTCGCGGGCGGGTGAGGATTGAAACTTCCCCCAATTAAACAAGGCCCTGATATGTCTTGCGGCACCCGCCCTCGCGGGCGGGTGAGGATTGAAACATGATGAGTATTAGGATTTACATTTATTTTATTGCGCGGCACCCGCCCTCGCGGGCGGGTGAGGATTGAAACCAATGTGGGAGGTATTGCATGGGCGTCTACTTTGGCGGCACCCGCCCTCGCGGGCGGGTGAGGATTGAAACAGGAACATTTGCATATATAATTTTTGATCTACCTGCGGCACCCGCCCTCGCGGGCGGGTGAGGATTGAAACCACCTCATGTATCGAGGTATTGAAACAGCCAAAATCCAGCGGCACCCGCCCTCGCGGGCGGGTGAGGATTGAAACATTGTCCGCTCACGGAAGAAGAAAATTAACCTTCGCGGCACCCGCCCTCGCGGGCGGGTGAGGATTGAAACTTATCTCCTCGATCCTGCGGATTGGCCGCAGGATGGCGGCACCCGCCCTCGCGGGCGGGTGAGGATTGAAACTGGAAGTCGGGGACCACGGTACTGGACTATAGCCAGCGGCACCCGCCCTCGCGGGCGGGTGAGGATTGAAACTTTGATCTCATCCAAATCTTATGTTTGCCGACCTCGCGGCACCCGCCCTCGCGGGCGGGTGAGGATTGAAACGGCCCCTCCGATCCTCGTAGTGCCACTAAAAAAGCGCGGCACCCGCCCTCGCGGGCGGGTGAGGATTGAAACAACTTTTTGTCAATCGGCAGAAAATTTATTCCATCGGGCGGCACCCGCCCTCGCGGGCGGGTGAGGATTGAAACGTGGAGCGCCAGCAAATTGAGCTCTCGGTGCAGCGCGGCACCCGCCCTCGCGGGCGGGTGAGGATTGAAACATAGGTCTTTGGCTCAAACTCTGGCAATTCACATAGCGGCACCCGCCCTCGCGGGCGGGTGAGGATTGAAACAATCTGAGTATCAGCATCTGTGATCTCTACCTTATAATGCGGCACCCGCCCTCGCGGGCGGGTGAGGATTGAAACTCTGGTTTGTTCTTTTGAGCCAAAAATCTTTCAGAGCGGCACCCGCCCTCGCGGGCGGGTGAGGATTGAAACGATCCGAGTTAAAATCGATTTTAACCTTGACTCATGCGGCACCCGCCCTCGCGGGCGGGTGAGGATTGAAACCGACCTAAATTGGTCAAATCCTCGATTCTGGGGAATGCGGCACCCGCCCTCGCGGGCGGGTGAGGATTGAAACTCTCTGCCGGTACTCTTTGCCTTTCCGGGCAAAAGGCGGCACCCGCCCTCGCGGGCGGGTGAGGATTGAAACATGTTTGGTTCCATTTCTTTTGCTTACCGATCGAGCGGCACCCGCCCTCGCGGGCGGGTGAGGATTGAAACTATCTGTAGCCACAATGGGATTGTGTTATCTGGATATGCGGCACCCGCCCTCGCGGGCGGGTGAGGATTGAAACTGATACTTGAAATGGTACCTCCAACCTTTCCCCGGGCGGCACCCGCCCTCGCGGGCGGGTGAGGATTGAAACACCGGGAAGAATCCAAATTTGTCGGAAATATCTATAGCGGCACCCGCCCTCGCGGGCGGGTGAGGATTGAAACACTCATCCGACCCATAGTCTCTTTAATCGCCCACAGCGGCACCCGCCCTCGCGGGCGGGTGAGGATTGAAACAAGATTACGATCAGGATGTTTTGTCGGGCTCGATCGCGGCACCCGCCCTCGCGGGCGGGTGAGGATTGAAACTCATTCTCCGGATCCTGAGAAATGAACGATGGAGGCTGCGGCACCCGCCCTCGCGGGCGGGTGAGGATTGAAACCTGGTGTTCCCCAGGGGAGAATTTCGGTAGTATTTCGCGGCACCCGCCCTCGCGGGCGGGTGAGGATTGAAACACACCGTGGAATCCTGCGTCCTCGATTTCCAATGTGCGCGGCACCCGCCCTCGCGGGCGGGTGAGGATTGAAACTTTGATACGCCGGTTAAGTTTTTTACCGGCATATCCGGCGGCACCCGCCCTCGCGGGCGGGTGAGGATTGAAACGCGCCAGTGCTTATAAACATAACTTTCGCTTAACTGCGGCACCCGCCCTCGCGGGCGGGTGAGGATTGAAACTCTCCCCTGGTTGGCCGGTGGCCAGGGGAGTTATCAGGCGGCACCCGCCCTCGCGGGCGGGTGAGGATTGAAACGTGGAGCGGCATCAGGTTGAGCTCTCGGTGCAGCTACAGCGGCACCCGCCCTCGCGGGCGGGTGAGGATTGAAACGTCGAGCGCCAGCAAATTGAGCTCTCGGTGCAGCTGCGGCACCCGCCCTCGCGGGCGGGTGAGGATTGAAACTGATACTTGAAATGGTACCTCCAACCTTTCCCCGGCGCGGCACCCGCCCTCGCGGGCGGGTGAGGATTGAAACTTGAGTAAACTTTTGACATTATCCAGCACGGCCGGCGGCACCCGCCCTCGCGGGCGGGTGAGGATTGAAACACGATATCCACTTCACCGTTTTTCCCGATAATATGCGGCACCCGCCCTCGCGGGCGGGTGAGGATTGAAACTATGAATACAATAATTACAATTAGTTACAGGGCAATAGCGGCACCCGCCCTCGCGGGCGGGTGAGGATTGAAACCCATATCCCATACTCGATCGGTCTTTTGCCAGTAGCGGCACCCGCCCTCGCGGGCGGGTGAGGATTGAAACAATTTCCGGGAGTAATTTAGCTATTGCCGAGCGAGCGGCACCCGCCCTCGCGGGCGGGTGAGGATTGAAACACCCAAAAACTTCCCGCTTTTCCCAAACACCCTAAAGCGGCACCCGCCCTCGCGGGCGGGTGAGGATTGAAACTGCTGATTTTTTGCTGCCATTTTGCACCGATTGTAGCGGCACCCGCCCTCGCGGGCGGGTGAGGATTGAAACGTCATTACCATGAGCTCAGCGCAACCCGTTTCCAGGCGGCACCCGCCCTCGCGGGCGGGTGAGGATTGAAACAAACTAGAGCAAAATGCTTTAGTCAGACATGATGAGCAGCGGCACCCGCCCTCGCGGGCGGGTGAGGATTGAAACCCATTCTCCTCAATCGGCCTAGTGGTCCTCCCCAGGCGGCACCCGCCCTCGCGGGCGGGTGAGGATTGAAACTTGCCAGGGGAGGGGGCACCAGGTTTATTGCGACAGCGGCACCCGCCCTCGCGGGCGGGTGAGGATTGAAACGTCGAGAGGGTTATATCATATATATATATAGGCGGGCTGCGGCACCCGCCCTCGCGGGCGGGTGAGGATTGAAACAACAAGGGGGTTAATGATCGACGCTTCAAACTCACGCGGCACCCGCCCTCGCGGGCGGGTGAGGATTGAAACACGTAATCTTTCGCCAATCTCCCAAATATCCGGCAAGCGGCACCCGCCCTCGCGGGCGGGTGAGGATTGAAACATTTTTATATCTCCTCATCCGGCCGGTTTCCCTCCCGCGGCACCCGCCCTCGCGGGCGGGTGAGGATTGAAACAAATTTGAACCAACTATTGTCCACCTACCACCGCCTGCGGCACCCGCCCTCGCGGGCGGGTGAGGATTGAAACTGGCTGGCTATGGTTGACCGAATTCGTCCGACATCGCGGCACCCGCCCTCGCGGGCGGGTGAGGATTGAAACGAATGCCCCCAGCTATCCCCAGAGGACGAAACAAGCGGCACCCGCCCTCGCGGGCGGGTGAGGATTGAAACGGAATCCATCGGTATCAATGCCAAGCTCGGCTATCGCGGCACCCGCCCTCGCGGGCGGGTGAGGATTGAAACATGTCAGGAGGGATTATGCATGAAAGGTCATATCGCGGCACCCGCCCTCGCGGGCGGGTGAGGATTGAAACAACATTATCCAGCACGGCCGTGCGTAGATTATCGGGCGGCACCCGCCCTCGCGGGCGGGTGAGGATTGAAACTCCAGAGAATTTCTCGAATTCCTCCCATAATACTGCGGCACCCGCCCTCGCGGGCGGGTGAGGATTGAAACCATTCCTCCCCAACTATGGCTGTCCTCCCCTGGTCGCGGCACCCGCCCTCGCGGGCGGGTGAGGATTGAAACCCAACCGAAGTACAGTGGGTGGTTATCGCTATCTGCGGCACCCGCCCTCGCGGGCGGGTGAGGATTGAAACAATATCTCCTGTACCTGTACCGCTATCGATGAATTGCGGCACCCGCCCTCGCGGGCGGGTGAGGATTGAAACTATTCTCCACATCCGGCTATGGTTGTCCTCCCCTGGCGGCACCCGCCCTCGCGGGCGGGTGAGGATTGAAACCTCATTCGGCCGGGTGATTCTCCCCTGGCTGGCCGGCGGCACCCGCCCTCGCGGGCGGGTGAGGATTGAAACTCCGACGACCCGCACGGAGTTTGGCGAATTTGGAAATGCGGCACCCGCCCTCGCGGGCGGGTGAGGATTGAAACCGTCTCATCCCACGCAAGCTCGTAGGTCTGAACTCCCGCGGCACCCGCCCTCGCGGGCGGGTGAGGATTGAAACGACTTGCCAATGCCTGTCCCTTGGTGCATAAACATGCGGCACCCGCCCTCGCGGGCGGGTGAGGATTGAAACAGGGTGAAGGGTGGGTTGATGAGTACAGGGCAAGCGCGGCACCCGCCCTCGCGGGCGGGTGAGGATTGAAACTCGCTCGTCAGGTTCCGGGATATCGTCAAGCTGTCGCGGCACCCGCCCTCGCGGGCGGGTGAGGATTGAAACCGGCGGCGGTGAGCAGAGAGAAAACGGTTCGCAGGGCGGCACCCGCCCTCGCGGGCGGGTGAGGATTGAAACGAACTCGTGTTCTACGGACAAAAAATTGCCCGACCGGCGGCACCCGCCCTCGCGGGCGGGTGAGGATTGAAACTCTTGCCTGGGCTGAAACTCACCGGACAAGAAATGCGGCACCCGCCCTCGCGGGCGGGTGAGGATTGAAACTCAGCGGGTGTGGCTTAAGTGCAGGAATTGTCATGCGGCACCCGCCCTCGCGGGCGGGTGAGGATTGAAACTGGTTTCGGCAAATTTAACCATTTCTAACCTCCACGCGGCACCCGCCCTCGCGGGCGGGTGAGGATTGAAACCTAGTGAGTTAGAAGTTACCGTAGACATCCCCAGGCGGCACCCGCCCTCGCGGGCGGGTGAGGATTGAAACACTCTGGCAGAAATCACAGCAATATGTGATTGCATGCGGCACCCGCCCTCGCGGGCGGGTGAGGATTGAAACAACAAAGGGGTTAATGATCGACGCTTCAAACTCACGCGGCACCCGCCCTCGCGGGCGGGTGAGGATTGAAACCGGCATCGATAAGGAGATTGCGAAGATTATTTTCGCGGCACCCGCCCTCGCGGGCGGGTGAGGATTGAAACAGGAGTCCATTTTTCGGCCCCGCCGATATTACAGGTGCGGCACCCGCCCTCGCGGGCGGGTGAGGATTGAAACGGCTTGGCCTCCACAATCGATTTGGAGCGCACCCAGCGGCACCCGCCCTCGCGGGCGGGTGAGGATTGAAACTCTACCTGGGCCGGGAACCGGCTTTATTACTGTAGCGGCACCCGCCCTCGCGGGCGGGTGAGGATTGAAACACCTCATGTATCGAGGTATTGAAACAGCCAAAATCGCGGCACCCGCCCTCGCGGGCGGGTGAGGATTGAAACTCCTCCCCAGGTTTGGCCGATAACCTGGGGAGAGCGCGGCACCCGCCCTCGCGGGCGGGTGAGGATTGAAACAACCGAGTACCAAAAATGGAATCAGAGCTTTAGAGCGGCACCCGCCCTCGCGGGCGGGTGAGGATTGAAACCGAACGTGAAGCTGACGAGCTGATCGATGTAGCGAGCGGCACCCGCCCTCGCGGGCGGGTGAGGATTGAAACTCGCATCTCTACTTGCCTGAATTGCTGCCCGTATGCGGCACCCGCCCTCGCGGGCGGGTGAGGATTGAAACTCGCATCTCTGGTAGCCTGAATTGCTGCCCGTACCGCGGCACCCGCCCTCGCGGGCGGGTGAGGATTGAAACGAGAGCCTCGCGCGCGATGTAGACATCAGGCGATAGCGGCACCCGCCCTCGCGGGCGGGTGAGGATTGAAACTCGCATCTCTGGTAGCCTGAATTGCTGCCCGTACCTGCGGCACCCGCCCTCGCGGGCGGGTGAGGATTGAAACTCGCATCTCTGGTAGCCTGAATTGCTGCCCGTACCGCGGCACCCGCCCTCGCGGGCGGGTGAGGATTGAAACGTACAGGGAGAGAGCCTGCTTGTCATCACTCTTTACCGCGGCACCCGCCCTCGCGGGCGGGTGAGGATTGAAACAATCACTTACCTTAAAGTATCACTTTAACTATTGCGCGGCACCCGCCCTCGCGGGCGGGTGAGGATTGAAACAAGATTGCCAATGCTGCCTGCACTTCGCCCTGGTGCGGCACCCGCCCTCGCGGGCGGGTGAGGATTGAAACTTGGTATTGTCGTATCGTTGAATATACATCATTAGCGGCACCCGCCCTCGCGGGCGGGTGAGGATTGAAACTCTTCTCTCTGTAATCCATTCGCCAAATGATTTCGTGCGGCACCCGCCCTCGCGGGCGGGTGAGGATTGAAACAAGTTATTCCTGATTTTCCGGTAATCAGGGTGACTGCGGCACCCGCCCTCGCGGGCGGGTGAGGATTGAAACATCTGACTCCTCACGCATGTGGTGGAGCGACAAGCGGCACCCGCCCTCGCGGGCGGGTGAGGATTGAAACCTGCCTGACTTGCAAATGAATGCCTTGTACCCTCATAGCGGCACCCGCCCTCGCGGGCGGGTGAGGATTGAAACATCGTATCCTTGGGCATAACCTTGATCTTGCCACGCGGCACCCGCCCTCGCGGGCGGGTGAGGATTGAAACTACGAAGGGCACGACGAGCTAAAGCTTGTCTATGGCGGCACCCGCCCTCGCGGGCGGGTGAGGATTGAAACGGGTATACTCACTTAATGTGAGCCCGAATTTTTTTGCTGCGGCACCCGCCCTCGCGGGCGGGTGAGGATTGAAACGTGTATCGAACGGGTTGTACAATGGGTACGCAAACTCGCGGCACCCGCCCTCGCGGGCGGGTGAGGATTGAAACCCTCCCTGATAACAGATAAAGATTTCGAGGAATAGGCGGCACCCGCCCTCGCGGGCGGGTGAGGATTGAAACCCTTTCATCCGACCGGGTTTCCCTCCCCTGGCTGGCGGCACCCGCCCTCGCGGGCGGGTGAGGATTGAAACTACTATTTTACCTTTCCAAAAATCGGGGATTTGTAGCGGCACCCGCCCTCGCGGGCGGGTGAGGATTGAAACTCGTTATCAATGAATGCCTGCGAACACAGAATAGAGCGGCACCCGCCCTCGCGGGCGGGTGAGGATTGAAACCATATTGGGTATTGGAAAAAGAAAATTATATTAAGCGGCACCCGCCCTCGCGGGCGGGTGAGGATTGAAACGGCGGCAGACTCACGGGCTCCTTCAATACATAGCGCGGCACCCGCCCTCGCGGGCGGGTGAGGATTGAAACTAGTCCGATCTGATTGATACTCAGAGCCTGAATAGCGGCACCCGCCCTCGCGGGCGGGTGAGGATTGAAACTTCTATCGGCTACTTCAGGAGATAGATAATTCAAGCGGCACCCGCCCTCGCGGGCGGGTGAGGATTGAAACCGTTGACCGTAATAGTAAATTCAATGTAATAGTATCGCGGCACCCGCCCTCGCGGGCGGGTGAGGATTGAAACCTGGAACAGACGCTTGGAATACCGCGAACTGAACCGCGGCACCCGCCCTCGCGGGCGGGTGAGGATTGAAACCCGGAGCAGCAATTGCTGCTCAGGATCCCACACGTGCGGCACCCGCCCTCGCGGGCGGGTGAGGATTGAAACGCTCTCGAGCTGCATCAAGAACATTCTTGGTATTGCGGCACCCGCCCTCGCGGGCGGGTGAGGATTGAAACCAGTGATTTGTACACTTTGGCAACATAATCAGCCGGGCGGCACCCGCCCTCGCGGGCGGGTGAGGATTGAAACTTACTGGTTATTACCCTGGTAGTGCTTCCTAACTGCGGCACCCGCCCTCGCGGGCGGGTGAGGATTGAAACCGAAACCTTTCATGAATTGCCAATCATAAACCTTGCGGCACCCGCCCTCGCGGGCGGGTGAGGATTGAAACATGGCAGTAACCCTGCACCTGATCCACAGGCAAAAGCGGCACCCGCCCTCGCGGGCGGGTGAGGATTGAAACCTCCCCTGGCTGGCCGGTAGCCAGGGGATCTATCAGCGCGGCACCCGCCCTCGCGGGCGGGTGAGGATTGAAACGTTAGTAGTGTTACTATTACCACTACTGACGGTGGCGGCACCCGCCCTCGCGGGCGGGTGAGGATTGAAACATCCCAAGCAAATAATAGATCGCCCTGCCTGATCAGGCGGCACCCGCCCTCGCGGGCGGGTGAGGATTGAAACCCTCCCTGATAACAGATAAAGATTTCGAGGAATAGTGCGGCACCCGCCCTCGCGGGCGGGTGAGGATTGAAACCAGTATCAGGTGGCAAAGATAGTACTGTATTGGCTCGCGGCACCCGCCCTCGCGGGCGGGTGAGGATTGAAACATTCTCCTCCTGAGAATTTATATCGGGTAACAGGAGCGGCACCCGCCCTCGCGGGCGGGTGAGGATTGAAACAAACTTTTAAAGAGGATATCTATCAGCATTCACCAGCGGCACCCGCCCTCGCGGGCGGGTGAGGATTGAAACTTTATGCTCAGGATGTTACGAAACCCTTCAGAACGCGGCACCCGCCCTCGCGGGCGGGTGAGGATTGAAACAAAAGCACTTCCCACGCATAGTTGACTCCTGCAAGAGCGGCACCCGCCCTCGCGGGCGGGTGAGGATTGAAACTGATAATTATATAGGTTATTTTGGCGGTATTACAGGCGGCACCCGCCCTCGCGGGCGGGTGAGGATTGAAACTCACCAGAGTTTTGAATAGTGAGAATATCAAGGCAGCGGCACCCGCCCTCGCGGGCGGGTGAGGATTGAAACGATGACGATCAGGAGCGGATCGATGGTTTTTTTCAGGCGGCACCCGCCCTCGCGGGCGGGTGAGGATTGAAACCATAATCTTATACCAGCCCGCTACCAATGGAGGAAAGCGGCACCCGCCCTCGCGGGCGGGTGAGGATTGAAACAATCTCCACATCCGGCCGAGTGGCTCCCCTGGCCTGGCGGCACCCGCCCTCGCGGGCGGGTGAGGATTGAAACTTTAAAAGTCATATGGCAAATATCGAAAATTGGCCGGCGGCACCCGCCCTCGCGGGCGGGTGAGGATTGAAACATCTCCGTAGAAATAACTTTCCCCGACCGCCCGGGCGGCACCCGCCCTCGCGGGCGGGTGAGGATTGAAACACTGGTGGCAAATACGATCCCATACCACGAGATCGCGGCACCCGCCCTCGCGGGCGGGTGAGGATTGAAACCTGAGTCTGAACAAAATGTATTGTCATCGCTATATCGCGGCACCCGCCCTCGCGGGCGGGTGAGGATTGAAACCTGTTTATAGAAGTGTTCATTGGGTTGGACAATCAAGCGGCACCCGCCCTCGCGGGCGGGTGAGGATTGAAACAAAATGATGTTGAGAATATCATCGATAAGTTTTTGGCGGCACCCGCCCTCGCGGGCGGGTGAGGATTGAAACCCGACAACCGTAGCATCGTAAGCTCGTAGCTCACTATGCGGCACCCGCCCTCGCGGGCGGGTGAGGATTGAAACTCCGACGACCCGCACGGAGTTTGGCGAATTTGGAAAGCGGCACCCGCCCTCGCGGGCGGGTGAGGATTGAAACACCCCACGCAGGCTCGTGGGTCTGAACTCCCATGAGCGCGGCACCCGCCCTCGCGGGCGGGTGAGGATTGAAACATAACGCTAGGGATAGCCATTAATTGAGTTGAACTGGCGGCACCCGCCCTCGCGGGCGGGTGAGGATTGAAACCTACCAAATCAGCCAATTGTCTATCATTGGTCAAATGATTGTGATAATCTAAAATTCCCCCATTTTAGGGGTTTGTGACAATGCAAAATTCCCCCACCCCTGACTGAAGTTTCCGGTATTATATGGGCAGAAAAAAACTAAAGACCATGATACCGGAGGCAG